>JAVEXH010000337.1:0-4067 GCA_034004175.1 Spirochaetia bacterium | reverse complement strand
GTGGGAAACGAAAAGCACCGTGCCGGTGAAACGCTTGAGGGCATCGAGCAGCACATCCTTGGAATCCAGGTCAAGATGGTTGGTAGGCTCGTCAAGAACCAGGAGGTTGGCCGGGTGCAGCAGCATCTTCAGCAAGGCCAGCCGGGAACGTTCTCCGCCGGACAGGACCTTTACCGGCTTGTGTACATCGTCACCCCTGAACAGGAAGGCCCCGAGCATGGTCCTGATGCCAGGCAGGAGGGCAGTGGGGCAGGATGCCTCGGCTTCCTGTTCAACGGTCAGGGCCTCGTCCAGGGAATCCGAGACATCCTGGGAGAAATAGGCCACGCTGACACCGCTTCCGTACCGGATGCTGCCTTCATGGCTTGTGTCTACACCCGCGATCAGGCGCATCAAAGTGGACTTGCCGGCTCCGTTGCGACCCACAAAGGCTATCTTGGTTCCCGAATCCACCGAGATGGACAACTCGTCCACCACCTTCTTGTCGCCATATGACTTCTTTACCCCTTCCAGGGTCAGGGCAATCCGGCCGCAGTGGGGTGGGGCAGGGAAGCTGAAGTGGACACGCTTCATGCCTTCCGGGATGACGATGGGTTCTATCTTGTCCAGCTGCTTTACCCGGCTCTGTACCTGGGTAGCCTTGGAAGCCTGGTAACGGAAGCGGCGGATGAAGTCTTCAAGCTTGGCTATTTCTTCCTGCTGGGCTTCCCAGGATTTGAAGAGAGTCTCGAGTTCCTGGGCCCGCTGCTTCTCGTAGCCCGAGTAGGTACCCGGGTAGCGTGTCAGTTTGCCGTTCCAGAGCTCGTATACCTCTTTTATCGTAGCATCCAGGAAGGAACGGTCATGGGAAACCACCACGAAACCGCCGGTATACGATTTGAGGAAGTTTTCAAGCCAGTCCCTGGCCTCTATGTCCAGGTAGTTGGTAGGCTCGTCAAGGAGCATGATGTCGGGGTTCTCGAGTATGACCTTGGCCAAGGCTACACGCATCTGCCAGCCGCCGGACAACTCGTCCACCATCCTGTCCATATCCTGCTCCACGAAACCGAGGCCTTCAAGGACTTCACGTATCCTGTCCTTGCGCCGCCAGTAGCCCGAGCCATTGATGGACTCGTCAAGGTGATGGTAGCTGTCCAGCAGACCTTCAAGTCTGGAGTCACCCTCCACAAGGTCCTGGAGCGTGGTGCCTATGGCATCCCTTTCGTTGATCAGGGACTCTACTGCCCCGTATGCCTTCTCGGCTTCCTCGTAGACGGTGCAACCGGCATACACAGCACCCGACTGGGGCAGATAGGAGATGCGGGTGCCCTTCTGGACAGCCCTGGAGCCTGAATCCGGAACCATTTCTCCCATGACAATGCGCATGAGGGTGGTCTTGCCTGCGCCGTTCGGTCCGGCCAGGGCAGCCTTGGTTCCCTCCGCAAGATAGAGGGCGGCTTCTACCAGTATGTCCCGCGGCCCGAAGGCCAGGGAGACGCCGCTGAACTGTACAAAGGCCATGGCTCAGCGGTACCTGACAAAATAGGCTATCGGGGTCAGTTCGGTTGGTGATGAGGCAGTGGCACCGTTTATCAAGTCCGGAGGCAGGTGGGCCAGTTCAAGGCCATCAGGTGTGTCACGGTAGGCAAAAGTGACCTTTGGCTTTTCTTCACTGTCAAAGAGCAGCGAGAAGGCTCCATTCCAGGTCAGTGATAATTCGGGAGACAGGAAGGTGTCCATCAAAATAGCGCCGGTCTCGCCTGCTCCCTCGGGAATTATCAAGGGAACCAGGGTTTCCATGCCCACCCAGGTGAAGCGGGCAGACCGGGTCATGATCAGGACCCCGAAGAACTCGCTCTCGAAGCGTTCGCCGTCAGCCACCAGGTTTCCCAGCCGGGCAAGCCGACGGCGTTCCTCAGCCAGGATCACCGTCTGCGGTTCATCCCGCTGCTTGTTGAAGGTAATGGTGATTGGTTCATCGGGATTGGCTGGATCCCTGCTGGCCAGGAGTGAGGTGGAAAGATGGGTTTCCGGTGGAGTCAGTACCAGGTCGCCGGACTGGTTGAAGTGGAACTTCACTCCCTCGGGAACCAGTTCAAAGGTACCATCCGCAGCCTGGGTAATGGAAGTGTAGCGGTAGACTCTGGAGAAGCCCGGCCGCTCGACCCGGACTATGCGCTGGGTGGCATCGGCGAACAGACCGAACCGGGGATGGTACGAGCGGAGATCCACTTCACCGGAATCGGCCATGGGTATGAAATAATCCGGTCGCCAGACGGTATCGAACAGCTCGGCTATCTTTATATCCAATCGTGGAGCGTTTACTGCCGTACTGGGTCTTTCTTCGGTGTTCCGGTTCCAAAAGACAAGCTGGTTCGAGAAGACATAACCAATGGTACCATCCTCTGCAAGGGCCTGGTACCAGTCACCAGGCAGGGGTACTCCACCGGTCTCGACCACAGAACCGCTCACCTTTTTAAGCAACTTCACTTCTTGGTCAAGGCGAAGCCGGTAGACCTGGGTTCCCAGGTTTTCCGGCTTGTCCCGCAGAAGCAGACCATCCCGGGCAGTCACCCCGAAAACCGGGGCCAGATCTGCATAGGCTTCAGCGGCAGTCGTGGCAGCCTTGCGGTTCTTGTACAGATCCACCCGCCAGAGTTCCAGTTCTTCAACGGTTCCTGAATCCGGCAGGCGGATCGCATAGGTTTTTGTGATATTGGATTTGAACAGCACAGGTGCAGCAGTGCCATAGGCCAGTGCGGATCCCTCCGGGGGCCACAGGACAAGGCCCCAGCCTATGGTCTTGGTGCAGGAACCAAGGACCAGGGTGAGCAGGAGCAAGGCAAGCATGCCCGCACAGGAGCTTGCCGAAAGAGGTCTGCGCAGTGGAGATCTGGAAGTCATGCACTATTTATAGCCAATAAACGGGGGGCTTGTCACGTCCGCAATGGAAGGCTATTCCGGTGTCGACCTTGAATGATAGTTGATGCTTCGCCATACTGGACCATTATGGCTGTTCAAGACAGGCATAAGCCTTTGGAGGCAGAGTGAGTGTACGGACCGAAGCAGTAATAGAAATAGGCTCCACAGGCATCAGGGCCATCATTGCCAACATATTCGAGACCGGTTTGTATGAAGTGCTGGAAAGGGCAGGCAAGCCAGTCTCCCTTGGCCGTGATGCCTTTGCCAATGGTTCGATAAGCAGGGATACCATCCGGGAAAGCATAGCCGTGCTCAGGGGCATACGGGAACTGCTCAGGTCCTACGGCATCAAACCCGAGTCGGCGCGGGTTGTAGCCACCAGTGCCATCCGTGAAGCCGAAAACCGCGACGCCTTCATAGACCGGGTTGCCTTGAGGACCGGTTTCAAAGTGGAGATCGTCGAGGACATTGAAGAAAGCCACTACATGTACCTTGCGGTGCAGTATGCTCTTGGCAACGACGCCAAGTATTTTGCCCGGTCCAATTCCATCATCATCGAGGTAGGGGGCGGCTCCACCGAACTGATGCTGCTCCGCCGGGGTCGCATTGTGGCTGCCCATTCCCTGCGTCTTGGCACGGTACGGGTAGACGAACAGTCACGGGCAGCCATGGGTGCTACGGGGTATCTGATGCGCTTCCTTGCGGACAATGTGCGTACCGCCTGTGATTCAATGGAAGAGGAATTGCCTCTAGGCGGCGTTAAATCCTTCATCGTCATAGGACATGACGCACGCTTTGCCGCGAAGTTGGCCGGCATAGAAGGCCGGGAGGATTACCGTGTCATACCCAAGGCCGCCTTCGTAGCCGTCATAGACCGGCTGCGAAGCATGAGTGTGGATACCATTGTTTCTGAATTCCACTTACCCTACGACCAGGCAGAATCCCTGGTGCCGGGCCTGGTCATCATAGGGCTGTTCCTGGAGCGTACCAAAGCCGAGGAATTGATAGTACCCAATGTAAGCATGCGTGAAGGTCTCCTGGTGGCCATAGCCGGTGGCAAGGGCGGGGAGATCGAAGCAGAGATCCATACCCAGATAATCGCTTCCACCATCGGGCTGGGCAGGCGTTACCATTTCGACGAAGAGCATGCCAGGAACGTAGCTGCC
>JAVEXH010000336.1:0-4073 GCA_034004175.1 Spirochaetia bacterium | reverse complement strand
GGTCGAATATGGACCTGGTTGACCCGGTTGCGGATTCAACAACCCCGGCCGCAGCCTCTGTCGTGTTTGCGGTTTCATTCATGCTTACATCCTTGTAATTGCCTTGAACAGCTCGAAGGAGCGTTCAAAGGCTCTACCCTCGCTGGAGACCCGTGGTTTGGCTAGTACGGTTGCATCCCTGGGAACTTTTCTCTGGTTGTCAATGGACATCTTTACACCGGAAGAGCTGAAGGTGAATTGAAGCCCTTCGCTCTGCAATTGGTTTCCGGTGCTGTATATGGACAATTGTTCACCGTAGATACACAGGTCGCTTACCATCAAAGGTTCGGAGGAGGTATTGCGGATGCGGACAGGATGGGCTACCAGGGCAGGATCCTGATGGTAGAAATCCGTTGCTGGCTCTTCGGAGGCCAGGAAAATCGCTTCGTCGAATCGGCATACCACGCCGGAGTCCTGGGTTCCGTAGAGTGTCTTGAAGGGCGGCAGAAGCGGGAATGAAGCCATGGTCTGCCCTTCGAAAAGGATACGCGCCTCGAGATGGCTGAATATCCAGCCAACAATATCGCTACCCGGGGGAAGCATGAAGGATTCATGCAATTTTACGCAGACAGGCAGGGGCGGATAACCAGGATACAAGCCGTACTCAGTTGCTTTTCCCATGAAGGTCCGGGTCCAGGCTACATCTTCGATCGGGGGTAATTCGGGGGTGGCAGGTCGCCGTGCCGGGCTGCTGTCCTTTTTTTGCGCTGTCTTTTCATCGGCAAAGCGTACCATGGCAGCCAGAACCATCCCATCTCCCGCAGTATCCACAGCCACGTACACCGATGTTTTTCCGAATGTGTGGGTTCTTGCGCCTTCGTCTACGGGTAAGGGCCAGTTCTTCCAGATGGAGTTCATGGATTTGGTTGTTCTTGTTTTGTCGATCATGGATCCAGTATAAAAACTTGTCGTAATCGGGTAAAGTACTTGGTGTCCGATGGTTATCCTGCCGGGAATCCGGTTTCTTGAAAGAATGGTATGGAAATACTGGAAGGTACAGTAGTCATAGATGTGGATAGCAGGCTTGACCGCTACATCGCGGAGAACCTGGGCATTCTCACCCGTAGCCAGCTCAAGGCCAGATTGGTCCGTGCATTTGTAAATGGCAGGGAGGTCAAGCTGTCCAGACTGGTTCATGACGGTGACCGTTTCAGCCTGGAGCTGGAACCCGAAGCGTCCCGGGTGGAATTGGCCGAGGATCTGGATCTTTCTGTTGTCTATGAGGATGATTCGGTCATTGTGGTGGACAAACCCCAGGGCATGGTGACCCATCCAGCCCATGGCAACTGGCAGGGGACCCTCGCCAATGGTCTGCTGGGTCGATTCGCTGCGGCCAGGGAAGTTGCAGGACCTGCCGGGAAGTCCTCCGGAGAACCTTCTGGAGAGCCAGTTGGTTATCCTGAAGGTACGCAAGCGGAACCTTCGGTGCCTGCCAGAGCCGGCATAGTGCACCGCCTGGACAAGGATACCTCGGGAGTAATCATAGCTGCCAGGAACGCTGTTGCCCAGGAATTCCTTGCCGCCCAGTTCAGGGAAAGGTCGACGAGCAAGCTGTATTACGCCATCGTAAAGGGGCGTCCTCCTGCTGCAAGCGGTCGGCTTGATTCATGGCAAGCCAGGGATCCTGCCAACCGCAAACGCTTTGCGCCTTCGGAACAGGGCAGGGGCAAGCGGGCTGTAACGGACTGGAAACTGCTTGGTGCCAGCGGGGATTATGCCTTCCTGGCCCTGAAACCCAGGACAGGCAGGACCCATCAGTTGCGGGTGCATTGCAGGCAGATGGGGTGCCCCATCGTTGGTGATCCGGTATATGCAAAAAAAGATGCCAGGTTCCCGGAAGCAACGCTCATGCTTCACGCGGCGGAATTGCGGATCATTATTCCCGGAGAGAGCGAAATCCGCTGTTTTAGCACGCCCTTGCCAGAGCGTTTCCGCCTTATGATGGCCGCTTTGGCTTTTCCTGGGCTGCATTTACCCTGAGGCGTCGGCCTTCGAACTCCATGCCGTCAAGCTTTTCTATGGCGATCCGGGCTGCCTCTTCTGTTCCCATTTCCACAAAACCGAACCCCCGGGTCCTTCCCGTAGCCTGGTCAAGGATCACGGTGGCCGATTCTACAGCACCAAAGCGCTGGAACAGTTCCCTGACACTGTCGTCAGTGGTCGCATAATTGAGGTTTCCGACGTAGATTTTTCTTGACATCCCATGCACCTCTGGACCAGGGTCATCGAAATGAGCCCGTGATAGGCCCGCCACTGCGGACCGGCGGCATGGCAGGCCGCAGACTCCTTGGTCTTTCGGGACTATACTACCCGCGCCAGCAGCAGTCAACGTATTGGATGCTGGGAAGGGCTTCAACTACCGTGACTTGTCTGCAGATGGGTCTATCCGGGACTAATCGGCATCCTGTTGCCGTTTTCTTGACAAAGCTCGATCCTTAACTATAATAGCCCTGTTGTAGATAACAGAAACAAGAGAGCAGGAGGGACTTATGGCTATAGTGTACATAGCCCTTCCCCTTGCTGGAATTTTCCTGGGATGGATGATCCGCTGGCTTTATGCCAGATTTCAACTTACGGCCGCAGAACAAATGGCGGCGCGTATAACGCAAGACGCGGTAAAACAGGCCGAAGCGCAGAAAAGAGAAATTCTGCTTGAGGCCAAAGATCAGCTCATCAGGGAGAGAAACCAGCAGGAACGGGATATAAGGGAGCAGCGTTCGGAAGTCCAGCGCTACGAACGCAGATTGCTGCAAAAAGAAGAGAATCTTGACAAGAAAGTACTGACCCTCGAGAAGCAGGAAGAAGTCCTTGAGAAACGCGAAACAGGCATAACCGAGAAGGAAGAATATCTTTCTGGCCAGGAAGAGCGGTATCGCCAGGAGCTTGAGCGTGTTTCGGGCCTGAGTTCAGAGGACGCCAAGAAACTCATCATCCAGGGCCTTGAGAACGAGGCCCGGCGCGATGCACAGATCCTCCTCAACAAGATCGAGCAGGATGCGCAGATCGGTGCCGAGAAACGTACCAGGGACATCCTGGTCACCACTATGCAGCGTCTGGCAGCGGAGGTTACCGCAGAGGTCACCGTGACCAGCGTTTCGTTGCCTGGTGACGAGATGAAGGGACGGATCATTGGCCGTGAGGGCCGCAACATCCGGACTCTGGAGACGCTGACCGGCGTGGATGTCATCATCGACGACACTCCTGAGGCAGTGGTCATTTCGTGCTTCGATTCTGTACGCCGCGAGATAGCCAGGGTGTCGCTTGAGCGGCTCATAGCCGACGGGCGCATACATCCGGCACGCATCGAAGAGGTTGTGCAGAAGGTTACCCGGGAGATTTCACAGAAGATCTACGAAGAAGGCGAAATGGTAGTCTTTGACCTTGGCCTGCACAACATGAATCCCGAGCTTATCCGTGCCCTCGGTCGTCTGCATTACCGCACCAGCTATGGCCAGAATGTGCTGACCCATTCCAAGGAAGTAGCGGTGATAGCCGGCATGCTGGCGGCAGAAATCGGTGCAAACCGTGAAATTGCCAAGCGTGGAGCCCTGCTTCATGACATCGGCAAGGGTGTGGAGTCGGATTCAGACCAGAACCACGCAGAAATCGGCATGGAACTGGCCCGCAAGCTTGGCGAAGATCCACGGGTGATCAATGCCATCGGATCCCACCATGCCGATGTGGAGCCTTCGTGCATAGAGAGTGTGCTCTGCCAGATTGCGGATGCCATCTCGGCTGCACGGCCCGGCGCGCGGCGCGAGACCCTGGATAATTATGTCAAGCGGCTTGAAAACCTTGAAAGCATAGCCGAAGGTTTCTCCGGTGTGGACAAGGCTTTTGCAATACAGGCGGGCCGGGAACTGCGCATACTCGTGAATACCGAGAAGGTAAGTGACGACGATGCCAGGGAACTGTGCAAGCTCATAGCCAAGAAGATAGAGACCGATATGCGCTATCCAGGCAGGATCAAGGTCACCATCATCCGTGAGACTCGTATTGTGGAATATGCCCGTTAGGTTGCTTGGCAAGGTGTA
>JAVEXH010000335.1:0-4073 GCA_034004175.1 Spirochaetia bacterium | reverse complement strand
AATGCTGCGGTGATAAAAGAAGGGCTGCAGAAGACTTCTGAATACCTGGCAGAGCTTCGCACACGATCCTGATTCCTTGGGGAGGATTGACTATGGACACTTCGAGCTTCATCAACCTTGACGCAGCCCAGGTGGAGGCCCGGCTGGGCTCCCTGGATGTGCTTGCGGCCATGCGCAGCATGTTTACTGATTTAGGCCGGGGCAAGGCTTCCCAGCCGCCCCAGGCTGTGGCCTTGTTCCCCGATGACGCAGGGGATTTCATAACCTATTCGGGTGTACTGGCCGGGGAGAAGGTCTTCGGCCTCAAGGTGTCGCCCTACCTGGTAAAGGCCGGGAGCGCGCCGGTGATAACGGCCTACACCCTGCTCATGAGCATGGAAAGCGGCAAGCCCCTGATGCTCTGCGATTCCAAGGCCCTGACCAAGGAACGTACGGCTGCCACTACGGCCCTTGCAGTGGACCTGCTGGCTCCCGCAGGCGGGGGAACACTGACGGTGGTCGGCAGCGGCCCCATAGCCCTGGCCCACCTGAAATATGCCCTGCCTCTGCGGAACTGGGCTGCGGTGCGTATCACCTCTCCGAACATTGCAGCCAAGGCTGAGACCCTGAAGCCGGTGCTGGCCTCGATGGCGGCTGGGACTGGGTTGGCAGCGGGTGCCCGAATGACCGGAAACCCAGGTGGGATCGAGATAGTCCCTGATCAGAAGCAGGCGGTGAAAGGCGCGACGGTGGTTCTGCTGTGTACTTCCTCGGGCACGCCGGTGCTGGATCTGGATCTCCTGTCTGGCCCTGCCTTGGTCACCTCCATAAGCACCAATGCTCCGATGGCACATGAGATCGACCCCGGCGCTTTGGGAAGCATGGATGTCTACTGCGACTATCGGGCAACGACGCCGGATGCTGCCGGTGAAATGCTGATTGCCAGGAAAGGCGGCTGGGCTCCGTCGTCCATCAAAGGCGACCTGGGAGAATTGCTGAACGACAAGGCAGCCAGGCCTGACTTTGGGCGACATGTCTTCTTCCGGTCTGTGGGGCTGGGGCTAGAGGATGTGCAACTGGCTCTGATGCTGTACAAGGCGGGCTGAGGCTGGTCTATGGGCTTGCAGTCTGCACACAATTTTTCGGGGGATATATGAACAGGTTTGTGATCGAAGATCCATTTTGGGAAGTATTCAATGATGCCCGGATCGGCATAGTCCTGTGCAAGGGCCTCGACAATACAAGTACCGACACCGGAGTCTATGAAGCCATGCTCCGGGAAGCGGAACAACAGGCTTTGAAGTTTGTCGGGCATGAGGTTCCCAGCGAGAATCCGGTGATCCGGGAATGGCGGGAAGCTTACCAGAGGTTCAAGACCAAGAAGGGCGCGCGCTCGTCCATCGAGGCTCTGCTGAGCCGGGTGAAGAAGGGCAATGCCCTGGGCACCATCAATCCTCTGGTGGACATCTACAATTCCATCTCCCTTCGCTTTGGCCTACCTTGCGGCGGTGAGGACATCGATACCTTTGCCGGCACGGTCAGGTTGACCAAGGCAGCGGGCACGGAAGCCTTTGTCACCCTTGGCACCGACGAAAATTCCCCGCCTTACGAAGGCGAGGTGGTCTACAAGGACGATCTGGGTGCCATCTGCCGCTGCTGGAACTGGCGTGAGTCGGTACGGACCATGCTTACGGCAAAGACACGAAACGCCTTCCTCTGTCTGGAACTGGTGGACGGAGCCAGGCTGGCGGAGCTGCAGGCGGCCTTGGCCGAACTAGCCCGCCTGGTGCAGAAGCATTGCGGCGGCAGCTGTACCATCCATATCCTGGATGTGGATCACCGGGAACTGGAGTTGTCATGAGACGCTTGAATCGTGTACGGGAGTTTGCATGAGACGCAAAGACCGTGAATTGACTGATAAGTCTGATCTGCTGGCCATCCTGGATGAGGCCGATGTCTGCAGGCTTGCCATGCAGACAGGGCAGGCGCCCTACATCGTGACGCTGAATTTCGGTTATTCCTGGGAAGATCAGCTGGTGCTGTACTTCCATTCTGCAACCGAAGGACGCAAACTGGAATTGCTTCAGAAGAACGGCGAGGTCGGTTTCGAGCTGGATGCCGGGCATGAGCTGGTAAAGGCTGAAACGGCCTGCAGCTGGGGCATGAAGTACAGAAGCATCATAGGTACGGGTAGAATCAGTTTCATTGAAGACGAACAGGAGAAGGGCAGGGCCTTGGGTGCAATCATGAGGAAGTACGGCCACCCATCTTTTACAGGGACTGCGGGAACAGGGGGTACAGAAACCGGGGGGAACAGAGCTGCGGAGATCGTAGGTTTCAAGGCCGCAGAGTTACGCAGCGTGAAGGTGTTCAGTCTGGTTGTGGATGAGTTGTCAGGCAAGCAGAAGGGTTAGGGCAGGCGGCCCACGGCGGCAACGGCATCAGGTGCTGTGGGCCTGGTGGGCTAGCGGCGGTCCTTCAGTATCCTGTCCACTTCCTCCGCGCATCGGGCTATGAGCTTGTCGCACACCGAGGCACTCAGGCTGCGTTCCTTGAAGGCGGCTTTACCATCTGGACTGTTCAGGTCCAAGCCCAGGAGGGTACGGCACTCGATGGAGCCGAACTCGGTTTCCATCGCATTGATATAAGCCCGGACAGCCTCATAGGTGCGTTCCTTGGCTGCAAGATCTGTGCCGGTATCGTTGCCAAGCGCTGCGCCAAGGACCATGGCTCCGCCGTTTACGGCGCCGCAAAGGTGTTGGCGGCGTCCCAGGCCACCACCGAGACCGGTTGCCAGGCGGTGGGCCTGCACAGTGTCAATGCCCAGTTCGCTGGTGAAGGCGCATAAAACCGACTGGGCGCAATTTGATCCGTCTGCATGCAGTCGTACTGCTTGTTCTGGCTTTGTCATGCAAAGAGTTGTACTATGTCCATCCGGGCTTGGCAAGTTTCCCGGATCAATTGAGGACACAACAGGAGGATGTATATGGAAAGATTGCGTATGGGCGTACTCGGATGCTCGGGTCATTATTTCAAGCGTGTGGCCGTCCCCCTGCGGGAATCGCTTCTGGTGGAACCCTATGCCATAGCATCACGGGATCTGGAAAAGGCAAAGCAATCTGCGGCTGACTGGGATTTCTCCAAGGCCTATGGTTCATACGAAGCGTTGCTGGCCGACCCGGATGTAGACTTTGTGTACAACCCGCTGCCCAACCACATGCACCTGGAATTCATAAAAAAAGCCGCTGATGCGGGCAAGAGCACCCTCTGTGAAAAGCCCCTTGGACTGAATGCCCGGGAGGCGGTGGAGGCGGCTGAGTATTGCAGCAAGAAGGGCGTCCTCTTGATGGAGGCCTTCATGTACCGTTTCCATCCACAGTGGCGCCATGCCCGTGCTCTGGCGGTTTGTGGTGACATCGGCAAAATCAAGGCGGTGCAGGGCTGGTTCTCGTACAACAACAAGGATCCGCAGAATATCCGCAACATCGCGGCCTTCGGCGGTGGCGCCCTCCTGGACATAGGTTGCTACACGGTATCGTCGGCCCGCTTCCTGATGGGTGCCGAGCCGGAGCGCGTGGTAGCCCTTGTTGAGCGTGATCCTGTATTCAAGACTGACATCATGAGTTCTGCCATCCTGGACTTCGGCGGCGGCAGGCGGGCTGTGTTCACCGTGGGCACCCAGTCCTTCTCCATGCAACGGGTGGACGCGTACGGCACCGACGGATCGCTATCCATCGAGGTGCCCTTCAATATGTTCGGTGATGTTCCAGGGCGGCTCACGGTAACCAACAGTGTAGGCAAACGCCTGGTCGAGACCGAGATAGCCGACCAGTATCTGCTGCAGTTTGACGCTTTTGCCCAGTCCCTGGCCGCAGGCGGCCCGGTGCCAACGCAGGTCAGTGATGCGGTGGCCAATCTTGCGGTGCTGGATGCCTTGTCAGCTTCAGCAGTGTCCGGGAAGTGGGAGATGGTAGCCAGGCTGGCCTGAGAAGGCTGGTCGTTTGCGGGTAGTCCTGGTTGGGCTTGCCGGGCTCCCAGGACTCCGCGTGGAGAGAGCCGCACGATGACGATCATCATGGCCGTGAAGTAAATTG
>JAVEXH010000334.1:0-4083 GCA_034004175.1 Spirochaetia bacterium | reverse complement strand
TGACCAGGGGAAGGCGGCTGCCAACGACAATCTGGCGGCATTGATGGCATTGCAGGAACGGATCGACAGGCCGGCCACCATTCCCGCTGAGGTTCCGGTTTCCATTCCGGCCATGCAGCCGCGGTTTTCCGTTGATGGCTTCCGCATCGAAGGCGGATCGATCCAGGACCGGGCTTCGGTGAACCGGCTGATATCGACTATACCAGAGGAAGGATACAATCCGCAGGAACTGGCCAAACGCGCTCTGGGCCTGTACACGGAACGTCCGCTGGATAGTGTACGCATGAGAAGGGAAGAGAACACTGACGGGACCTCGTTGCTGTTCGAGATCGAATCCCGTGAGACTGCAGGCAATCACCTGAAGCTTGGACTCAATTATTCCGGCATCTATACGGACAGGATAGCCAACCGCATGACGGTCACACCAGGCATCCTTCTCAGCGACTGGCCACTGCCGGGCTCGGAACTGACGATGAACCTTGAACTGCTGAACACCATGCGATTCGATGCACTGTTTCATCAGACGGTAGCGGATATCTTCTTCATCAAGACGGGATTCTCTTTCCGCCACGACTTCAGGATACTCGCCTTCTCCACCGACAGCGCACCCGGGGTTGACCAGATATTCTATCGGACAACAACCCGCCTGGATACCAGCGCTGGTATCTATCCTTTCCCTGGTGCCATGATATCCCTTGGCCTGATAAGGGACTGGAACCAGGATACAATCAGCCTGGACGTTCCTGATTATCTTCTGGCCAAAGATATCACCGTTCTCCAGCTTGCAGCATCCATTCTCAGGACAGACTCACCCATATTCCCCATGGACGGTTTCTGCATTGACTTTGACCTCACCGAGGGCCTGACCTTTTTGGGGGCCAGTGACACCTTCCGTACCACAGCCATTCGTGGAGGAGCCTACCTCTCCTTCCAGTCGCCTGTCTCTCTCGGCTTTCTGTGGAGGGGTGGACTGGATTTCAGTGGATCCATGGCCTCCGGCAATTCAGCCCCCCTTGCCTACAAGCCGAGCCTGGCAGACCGCCAGCTCTTTCCTGCTCTGCTTACCGCCGACGAGCAACTGGGCATGGCGGTGCTTGGCGCAGGCCTGGAGTGGAAGCTGGAGCTTGACCGCGTTTCAGATGCCATAGGCATTCCATCCTTCATCATAGCCCAGGGATCTGCTGGAACAGTCCAGCGGGATGTGGACACCTTTCCCGAGGAAGCACCACCCCTGTACTGGAATGGCGCAGTAGGTGCAGGTATACGATTCGGCGAAGCTTTCGGACTCTCATTGCGGATTGGTGGAGCATGGAAGGCAGATGACAGTCTGATCCCTTATTTTGCCATAGACCTGGGTGCCATAGGCAGGCATGAATAAGGCGCTGGACGAGTCGCGGTGGATAGGCAACTTCAGGGTTTTGAAGAATTGGCTGGCCAAAGAGTCCGGACAGCGAAAAGGGGGCATACCATGAATGACAAACTGATAAGCGTGATGAGCTACGGTGGCAAGAGCCCACGCGTACATCCATCGGTTTTCCTGTGCGACGGAGTACGCATCATCGGAGATGTAGAAATAGGAGAAGACAGCTCCATCTGGTTCAATACGGTGATACGGGGTGACGTGAACTTCATCAGGATAGGCAAAAGGGTAAACGTACAGGACATGAGCATGCTGCATGTTACCAGTGAACGTTTCCCCCTGACACTGGAGGACGAGGTGTCCATCGGCCATGGAGTGAACCTGCACGGCTGCACCCTGAAACGAGGCTGTCTGATAGGCATAGGAGCCATAGTGCTGGACGGTTCAGTAGTCGGGGAAGGTAGCCTCATAGCCGCCGGAGCCTTGGTACGTGAAGGCCAGGTAGTACCACCCGGTGTGCTGTTTGCTGGCTTGCCCGGAAAAGTCCTGCGTGACCTGACCCCCGCCGAGATGGAGAGGGTTGGAAGTACGCCGGAGCATTACTACCGGTACGCCGCGGAATACAGAAAAGGGAGCTGAGTCCATAAAGGAATCAGCCCCCGGAAAGCAGACCCGCCCGGGACCGGCACTTTCAGATGGCCGGCCTGGTTGTTCGCGGTCAATCCACCACAGTCCGCCAGAGGCAGCGTAAGCCCAGGGATGCCTCAAAACCAGAGAGCCCGCCGGCAGGAATGCCCATGGTTTCCTTGTTGCCCACGAAGCGGTAGCCTGCCAGCCCCCAGACACGCAGGTGGCGGCTCAGGTTCAGTTCTGCGCCAGCCGAGGCGGCAGCGTGGAACCAGCGGTCGGTTACGGCCTGGTCAAAGCCTTCCTCACCGTCGGTATCCTCCAGATGGCCAACTGTTGCACCACCGAGGCGCAGGCGCACCACCGGATGCACCACAGAGCTTGCCCGGGGCATGAGCAACACCTCTGACCCACCTGTATACATGAACGCGTTTTCGATATCTGCAATGCGGGTACCCGGATCGGCATGCTCCCAGGCTGACAGTGGTACCCCCTGGGTATAAGCGCCGATGGCCAGCCAGGGAGTCAACTCGATACCGGAACTGGCAGTGAGTACAGGGAACAAGCCACCGCTGGCCGAAGTGGCTTGGTCCTGGCTGAGTCCGAGCCCACTGCCGAAGCCGGCGTATGAGGTAAACTCGAGGTTCAGCCCCTTGCCTTCCAGCAAGGTCCGGGCGTTCCTGAAATCTTCAGCCGACAGCGACACGCTGCATACGATGGCCAGGACGATGGCAATCTTCACATGGTTCTTCATTCTGGATTCCTCCTGATATTCTGTGAGCTGAATGATGCCGGAGGAATGAGGGGCTGCACATACGATGGAGGTATCAAAGCAGCGTGAAAGAGCTACGACTTAGGTCGTGAATTGCAGCTGTCAGGGGTTTTTAGCTACTCTGTTCACCAGTCACATCAGAACTCCAGGCCGCCTGAGTTCCGCTATGGTCGAACTTCCTGTAAGAGCCATGACGGTGCGAAGCACAGTCTCTATGTGCCTGATGGAGGCCACCACCGCGTCCGAGCCGCCTGCATGGGCTGCCCTGGCCAGGGGAAGTGCCAGGCCACAGCTGACTGCACCAAGGGCCACGGCCTTGGCCACATCCATGCCGCTGCGGATGCCGCCGGATGCCAGGATCCGGCCGCTGGCCACCGGAGAATCAGCCAGCAGCCGGGCAGTGGGGTGGCCCCAGTTGCCGAACTCCCGGGCAGCGGCCAGGGCAGCCTCGTTGTCCCGGTAGGCCTCGACACTGATCCAGTTGGTGCCCCCTGCACCGGCTATGTCCACATAGGCAGCACCGGCATCAAGAAAGAAACTGCTCTCATCAGGCGCTATGCCAAAGCCTGTCTCCTTGACGATGACCGGATAGGGAGCCTGACCTATGAAACGGGCTATGCCGTCACGGACCCCGCGAAAATCCCTGTCTCCATCGGGCTGGAAGAGTTCCTGCCCTGGGTTCAGGTGGATGACCATGGCGTCGGCATCCAGTCGCCTGACGATGTCGTCCAGGCGGGCTGGATCGAGGTCGCGCACCTGTACTGCACCGATGTTGGCCATCAGCGGCACATCGGGGGCCTGGGATTTGAGCGCGAAGTGGCTGTCAAGCTCAGGGTGGTCAAGCAGGACCCGGACCGAGCCGGTGCCGACAGGTATGCCCAGGATGCCGGCTGCCTTTGCCAGTTCCCGGTTTACCTTGAAGCCCCCCTCGGAACCTCCTGTCATGCAACTGATGAAGACCGGCAGGGCCATGGTCCTGCCGAGGAACTGGATCGACGTATCCAGCTTCGACGCATCCAGCTCCGGCATGGAACGGTGGGCAAAATGAAAGGCTTCGAACCCGGCACCTCCGGCTGGACCGGAGCCCGGAAGGGAGCCTTCAACCCTGTACAGGGACGGATTCAGGCAGATCTCGAGGTGCTTCGCCTTGCGCTCGCTGATCGTAGTGGATTCGCTCATGTCCGTACTCCCTGAATCCGTCTTCACGTATGCCCAGCAGCCTGAAGCTGGATGCGGCCTCTGCTGCCTTCACCTGTTCACCATAACCCATGCCATAGCCTTCGGTCCAATGATCGTAGTCTTCCATACTGGCAGGCAGGCCGGA
>JAVEXH010000333.1:0-4089 GCA_034004175.1 Spirochaetia bacterium | reverse complement strand
GAGCAAGCCGGGTATGAATGTCTGCCTGTCCATGATCGACATGTTGTTACCCTGGAATCGTTACCTTCATTACATAATGACCCTTTTGATCGCATCCTGGTTTCCCAGGCGCTGAGTGAGGGTATGACGTTTCTGACTCATGACTCAGTGCTTGGTACGTATGGTGAAGGAGTCATGGTGCTTTGAATCCCGGTTTGCTTGTGGAGGATTGGGTCCGGGTCCCCATCTCATCTCCTCGGTAGTGTCCGCTCCACTTTTACCGCTCCGGGCCTCTCGAAATCCATGTTGAACTCCGGCAGGAAGTCAAGGCCGGTGCGTACGGTGGCTGTGCCGGCCAGGCGGTAGTGTACAACCAGCAGTTTTTCTACCAGGTCAAAGACACGGCGGTCCATTTCGGTGAAGTTGAGCATGACCGGTATCTTGGTCGACGCGGTGCCATCGACGCTGCCTCTGGCCGGTATCAGCAGGGCCTTCTTTTCCTGGCCCCTGGACCAGCGCTTGCCTTCGCCGAAGAAATCATAGGCCAGCTGGTCAAACTCCAATGGAAAGGCGTTGGGGTTTGACACTTCCAGAACCACTTCCAGTATCACGTTTATCAGTTCATGCTTCACCAGGTTTATTGCCAGGATGCGCAGGTCCGGCTCGCGTATCAAGGGCACCTGGGTCTCTGCTTCGGCAGACAGATCGACCAGGCCGGAGGCCGGCTGCCCTGCTTCGTCCGGCTGTACCCGGGCGGTGGCAGTCAGGCTGGCCTTGATGCCGGCTGTGCTCAGGTCCCTGAAACCGGGAATTCCAAGGTCCAGTACCCTGGTGTCCAGTTCAAAGTGCAGATCAAAGGTGGACTCTCCGAAGGCGGCCACCTCGATATCCTCTTCCGCCTGTATGGTGCCAAGCTCGTAGCTGGCCATACCCGGCTGCAACCCAGCCGGCAGCGCAAGCCTGAGTGTAGGCCGCAGCAGTGTAACAGTGGTGCTCCGCGGGTTCTGTACCGTTGTGGTTACCGTGAGCCTGCTGCGGTGCTGGTCCAGGGCGGTGGCCTTCATTGTATGAATGGCCAGCACAGGCAAGGCTTCCGGCTTCGGGGGTGGGGCAGGCTGAGCGGGCGGAGGTGGCTCCGGGGCTGGGACCGGCGGCAGCGGTGGGGTGGCACAGGAGGCCAGAAGAAGGAGTAGCATGATTATGAGTCCATTGGGAAAAATTCGGCGGTGCATCAGAATTCCACCAGGAAGGTGGTCCAGGCATGGCGGGGCTGCCGTTCGCTGAGGTCCACCGATTCAACCCTGGCACCCGGTGGCCCCTGGTTCAGCCAGTCACGGTAGCGCTTGATGGCGCTGGCAGGGCCTTCTGCCCAGGTTTCAACGCCGCCGTCATCAAGGTTCATCACCCAGCCGGTAAGGCCAAGGGATCTGGCCACGGATCGGGCCTCGTAGCGGAAGCCCACGCCCTGTACCCGTCCACGCACGATGGCCAGTATGGCTACCTGGGGTTCGTCGGAGTCGGGAGACCGGGCAGGATCAGGGCGTCTTGGCATCCGTTTTGTCCGGGCTGTCCGGCTGGTTGCCCAGGGTGACCTGTATTCTTGTTTCAAGCTCGGAATAATCGAAGGGCTTGTAGATTACTTCGTATGGAATCTGGAAGTCCGGCCGCAGGAAACCCGAGGTGATTATGACTTTCTTGTCAGGGCAGTACTGCCTGAGGAATCGTATCCAGTAGTCGCCCCCGAATACATCCATGCGGTAATCGGTAACAATGAGGCCAACGTCATTGTCCATCATCTGTTTTATGGCACCCACCCCGTCGGAGGCCACGAGCACTTCGTAACCTTTCTTGCGCAGGTAGTCACGGAGGGTAAGCCGTATGGCGTCCTCGTCCTCCACTACCAGTATAAGACCTTTTTTACTTTCCATCGCGCACCTTCATGGCCATGTTCTCCACGAGTTCGGAGAGGGCGTCGAAGTCGAGGGGCTTGGGCATGAAAGCGTCGGCGCCGGCGCTGAGCATGCGCTCCCTGGTATCATCTTCGTCCATGCCGGTTATGGCTATGACGAAGGGTTTGCCGAAATTGGGGTCATTCTTTATGCGATGGCAGATCTGGTAGCCGTCGTGTCCGGGCAGGTCCACATCAAGGATCACGAAACCGGGTCTTTTCTCGGTAAGTATGTGTCCGGCCTCGAAGCCGTCATAAGCCTGGTGGATCACAAAGGTAGACTTCGATTTTTCGAAGAAACGCTTGATCAGGTCGTTCAGTGGACGGTCGTCATCCACTACAGCCAGCACTTTCCAGTCCAGGTCTGTCTTGGGGCCTTCTGCCAGTTCTTCTGGAACGCGCATACCCCGACCCTGCAGGAATTCGATGAGGTCTTCGGCGTAGACACGGTATTGTCCCCCGGGCGTTGTAAAGGCTTTCAGGTAGCCGTTGCGAATCCAGTTTATGGCTGTCTGGTTTACGACCCCGCAGAGGTTGGCCACTTCAAGGGCAGAAAAGATACGAATCCGTCGTGTTTTTTTAGGCATAGATTCCGCCTTTTTTCCGCTCGGTTGGTCCCGGCAATCAATGGAATTCAAGTACTGCCAATGATGATAGCGATTATATCCATAATGTCAATAAGATTGAATACTCTGGACAAGGTATTATACACTATCCAGGCGTAGATGCGTTGACCAATCTTGCAGTAATGTCTATACTCCGACGGCTAATACCGTAAAAACACTGTCGGGCGCACCAGGCCCGCGGGATATATCCAGGAGTACGTCACCATGAAGCGAACTTATCAGCCCAGCAGGACCCGGCGGGTCCGCAAATTCGGATTCAGGGCCCGCATGAAAACTGTCGGCGGCCGTCGCATTCTCAAGCGTCGCCGCGCAAAAGGCCGCACCAAGCTGAGCACCTCCGACGAAGGCAAAAAGTACTGATACGGTGCAGGTCGTTGAAGGATCCGTTGCAGGTTTCCGATTCGGCAAGCACGAACGCCTCCGTACGCGACGGGACATTTCAAAGGTCTTCGATTCAGGCTCCCGCTGTTCCGTCAAAGGAATGCGTCTGCACTACCTCTCTACCGGAGCCACTGTTACCCGGGCCGTCTTTGTGACGGTCCGGAAATACGGCAATGCGGTAGCCAGGAACAGGGCAAGGCGTGTGGTATCGGAATGCTGGCGCCTGGCCAAACCTGGTCTTGCCAGTGGCTTCGATGCCGTTTTTGTCATTTATCCGGGGGAAGATACAGCAGCAATCCGCTGTCCCCAGGTACAGGCACTCGTGCAGCGGGCCGGGCTGGTCAGGCCTCTGGCCAGCGCCGGTCAGACCGTCTAGGCCATGGGCGCCATCGCATCGGCCCTTCTCAAGGGCCTCGTCCATTTCTACAGGGCGGTTATTTCTCCTTTGACGCCGCCGTCCTGCCGCTATCATCCTACTTGCTCGGCGTACGCCTTACAGGCCATAGACCGCCACGGCGCCGGGCGCGGACTGATCCTTTCCGTCAAGAGGATCCTGCGCTGTCATCCATACCACCCGGGAGGCTTTGATCCGGTACCATGAGCATCTTCGACGACAATGAAAACAAGGCGTTTGACGCCAGGACGATGATCGCCATCGTATTGATGGTGCTTGTCATTACTGCCGGCATGACCGTGCAGAACAAATTCTTTCCCCGCGACCCCCTGCCCACGGCGGAACCAGCCAGGACCACACAGCCGGCTGCTGCCCCTGCGGTAGTTGCAACCGGTACCCCGGCAACAACAGAGGCCAGGGCAAGCGAAAGCAACCTTGTGGCGGCGCAGCTGCCGGGCATCGAACTGCCCACCGCGGAAAGAACCCACACGATATCCACAGACATCTACGAGGCGGTCTTCACCAATCGCGGCGGAGAGCTGGTGTCCCTGAAACTGAAGGAACACAAGGATGATCTTGGACTGGTAGACCTGCTCCTGCCCGGAGACAGGCAGCCCCAGGGCTTTTCCCTGGCCTTCGGTGGCCCCGGAACTGCTCCCCTGGACACCCTCATGGCCGCCACCATACCGGGTGAGAACATGATCGAGTTCAGCGCTGCCTTTGCCGGCAGTCTGGAAGGCGAGAGCTACATAGTGCGCAAG
>JAVEXH010000332.1:0-4096 GCA_034004175.1 Spirochaetia bacterium | reverse complement strand
GGATTCCATTTATCACGAACATTGACAGCAGGAAATATCTGACACTCTGCAGACCCTGAGCATAAATATTCCGGGGTATCTCCGTTTTGATAAGCAGAATCGGGTTCCCATACAAGTCATTCAATTTTGCATAACCGGCAATGACTGATGGTCCTGTTGCCATGATATGACGCTCGCCACCTGCTTCCATGGCTGTATATGCTTCACTGAAATCTTCGTTCCGCACTGCATCGTGGAACCCGCACACAGAAAGTGGCAGGTGTACAAGACTGCCCAACTGGAAAAGCTTGGTTGTATCCAGGAAACGGGCCATGATCATCGTTCCACCAGCTGGGCCCTCCATTGCACTCGTGAAGATTGGCTGTGCGACAATCATGACAGGAACCCCGTCAAGGTTGATCAAGCCGCTGATCGACCGGTTTTCAGTAGCATGTGCAAGCAAAGGCTCAAGCGCAGGCATCAAAGTGGCCCAGGATGCCGGAACTGGCATCCCGACCCCTGTTTCAAGATCAACAGCCTTGCTGTATAATATGGAACCGCCAGTGTCAGTAAATGCCATCACATTTATATCAAGATTGATGAATGTACTATCCATCAAATTTTCTTCTATGAATTGCTCCCGGAGGCCTGTGACAAATTCAAACGTATCATCCCAGTTTGCCCAATCGCCCAAGGTTGATTCAAACTTCCTGAGTGTATCGTCGATGGCGGCAACCACCCGGTCTACATGCTCCCCGGTGATCTGGTGCTCTAGTTGGGCAAAACTGTCCATTACTATGAGTTTTGAAGCAATGCCGACGAGGGTATTGAGAATAACCATGATAAGGATGGTAATGACAAGAATTTTAGTGCGTATTCTCACGCGGTACTTCCTCCCCGAGGAAGGGATACGAGTCTGTGGCCGCCTTGCCTCCTGGGTCCGGACGGTGAACTGCCCGTCTCCCCTTCAGGCCCGGAGGAGATTGAAACCGGGAGACGGGTCTTCGTCTCCCGGTTTCAGGAACCTTGTCTGGTTATTTTTCTACTTCGACGACAGCAGCTGCAGGCGCGTTGTTCTTTACACTTTCGATGCCGTTCATGCAAGCATCCTTGGAATTGTACGCCTCGCTGGTGGCAATGATCTGACCATTGCCGGCCTTCAGGCGGAACCTGAATTTCCCGCTCTTGTCCGCAAAGTACTCGAATTTCCCTGCCATTGATTCCTCCTTGTTGTTTGATGCCGACGCTATGAATCATGTCGACTCCTGGAATCATAATGCCTTGCTGGAATGAATGCAACTCATGTGCCAGATCTATCTCAGGCTGGTTTTCGATTGAACGGTACAGTCGAACTTTCCGATCCAGTTCACCCGTGATACAATACGAAAATGGGCAGAATTGAGCGCAAGTTCTTCAAACGCTATTTCGTGGAAATATGGTCTCTTCTCATTGCTGCCATTGCCCTGACCATTCTCATCCTGTCAGCCTTCCTGTACAAGAGTTTTGAGTCAAGCACTGTGGATACCATATACCGCCTGAACCGGGATTCCCTTCTGGAGACAAGTAGAATAAATGAATATGTACGTACCATGATCCGGACCTCGGGTATGGAACTGTTTTCGGAACCTTCCGTGCGGCGTTTGCTTTATGGACAGGATCCGGGCAACTTCGAGGTGCTTACCGGCATCAGGCGTATCGATTCGGTGCAGAGCATGGGGCGTTACATACATTCCATCTACATCTACAATGCGGCCGGAAACTATGTGTACAGCACATCGGATGCAATTTCGGATACGCTGGAAAAGTTCGAGGATGCCGGACTCAAAGCCATACTGGCCGCTGGTGACGAACGCTCCGGATTGATTCCGATAGCCCGCTATGCCGGTGGATCCGGGAAACCAGTTCCTGTCCACAGCTTCATTTTCCATTCCACCAGCACGTTCTCTCCGGACTCAAGGAGTGCCCTCATAATAAACGTTACGCTGGACTGACTTCGGGAGATAGTGCATTGGGGTACATCGACGCTCTATATGCTGGATGCCGATGGAACCGTCCTGTATCATGACAGTCCGGATTCTTTCCTGGATTCCCTGGCCGGTGAGTCCTTTGCAGACCGGGTGCTGGAATCCCCTGAGTCCAGTGGTGCTTTTGTGGATATGGTGTCCGGTGTCCGGAGCCTGGTGCTTCACGTGGCAGATGGCGATCTTTTCTTCATACGGGTATTCCCGTATGAGGTGATCATGGCCGATCTCCAGGAAATGCGCCTCGTCGCAGTGTTTTCTGTGGTAGGCGTCCTGGCGTTCGGCATGGTTGTCGCGTTTGTAGTCTCCCGCAGGCTGTATCAGCCCATCGACAAGCTGTCAAAGGCTCTCGGCGTGTCACAGACCGGGAATCCAGCATTGCAGGGCCAGGATGAACTGGGTCAACTGTCAATGGCGATAGAGTCCATGGTCGAGAGGACCCTTACTATGGAGGAAGTCGACCGTGCACGGTCGGATCTGCTTTCCAGAGAAGTCCTGAAAGAATTCATCCAGGGCGAGACTCTAGGTTTTGCCGGACCACGGGAGCTTTTTGATGAGTTCAGGATTCCTTTTGATCCCGACGCGGGCTTCAGGCTGGTAAGCTTTCGCCAGAGACCAGGACTGACCGGATGTGATACGGAAATCCTCTCCGGCTCCATGGAATTGCGTCAGGAACTCTGCTGCATCCAGGTAGATAATGTGCAGGTGTACATACTCCAGAAGGGCTCAGCGGAGCTGGAGAACGAATTGCTGCATGACCTTCAGGGCAAGGTTTCCGGTGTTCTGGCCTTGTCTGGCCCGGTTGCCGAAGCAGCAGAACTTCCTGGTATTTTCCTGGCCCTCAGGGATCAGCTCAGATTCGGTTTCATGCACAAATGTGGAGAAGTCTTGTACCTCCAGCAACAAGGGCAACAGGAGACAGCTTCGGAGTATCCAACAGAACTAGAAAAACAGATGATCCACCACTTGCGATCCGGAGACAGTCTGGCTGCAGAGGAAACCCTGCATGATTTCATAGAGTCCCTTTCGGTTCTGCGCTATGATATATTCCGGTTTTCCTTACGCCGCTTGTACGTGTCCGTTCAGTTGCTGGGCAGGGAACTATCAACCGCTGCGGATCTGGATGGCAGGGACGACCTGGATCGTGGCCTTGGGGAATTACCCCCCGAACCTGAAACCATGGAAGAAATCATCACACCTTTCCGCAATCTGTTTTACCGTATCTGTACAGGCGTATCCGAGAACCGGGCCGCACGAAACCGTGAACTATCCGATTCTGTAGAATTGCTTGTGCGGCAGGATTTTGCAGACCCGAACCTGTCAATCCAGAGCATTGCAGATCAGTTGGGATTTTCCACTTCCTATGTATCCAGGGTCTTCAAGGATGCGACTGGCACTTCAGTGGCGGATGCAATCAGCGAGTTCCGTCTGGAAATGGCAAAACGGTTGTTGCTTGAGGATGATTCACCAGCACGGGAGATAGCCCAGAGGGTAGGCTTGGTCAATGAAAACTATTTTTATACCTTGTTCCGAAAGAAAGTCGGCTGTACTCCTGCGGTTTACCGGCGTGGGAAGCTTCAAAATCCTGCACAGGAACGGAATGCAGGTTTTTAAACTTTCAGTCCATCCGAAACCGGTCTAGCCTGATGCTGTCGGGGTGGTTTTGTCCCGCAAAGGAGTACCAGATGCAGACAAGGAAATGGAATTCGGTAATCATCGTAACCGTGGTGGTCATGGTGATGGCAATGTCGGGCTGTGGCAACGGAAAGGCCACTGCAAATGATGCGGGTGAAGCGAAAGCGGAGCCCCAGTCGGTTATGATGTATTCATCACTCAAGGAATCCCAGTTGGCAGCCATCAAGGAAGGCTTCATGAAGAAGCATCCGGATATCAAGATGGATTTCTACACAGCCAGCACCGGCAATGTCATGACCAAGCTGGCTACAGAGCAGCAGGCCGGCGGCATTGCCGCAGACCTGATCTGGGTGGGAGACCCCACGAACTATATCGATTTCAAACAGCAGGGCTTGTTGTATCCTTATGATTCGCCAACAGCTGCCAATATTCCCGCCAAGTTCAAGGATCCGGAATTGATG
>JAVEXH010000009.1:0-19711 GCA_034004175.1 Spirochaetia bacterium | reverse complement strand
ACTCTCCTGCCAGGGAAGCGGCTGAAATGGCATCCAGATTGGTACGGATGCCGGGGAACTCCCGGATGGCATCGAAATCACGGAGGGTAATAAAATCCTTGGCACTGTCGCGGTATATCCAGGCCCGTCCCTCATGCCAGGGCGAGGCAAGGGAACGAAGTCTGCTTTTAGGCCCACCGAACACGAAGGCGTCCACAAGGCCTGCCTCGTCGGACAACAGGGTTATGATCCGGGCCCCGGACGGACTCTCCCGGGAGCGGAGGACTACACAATCGAAGGACGATGTACGCTGGGCCATAGCCGTCCAGTATCCGTCCCGCCGCGGACTATTGTCAATATCGACCCATGAACAGACCCAGGGCTGGAATGGCTCTTGCATCCGGTCAGGCAAGGCGGCACAATTCCAGAAAGGAGGAAACCATGATATTCATACCCGCAGGACTTGCGGCAATCGCGGTCCTTTTCTTTTTCCTGGGACGCAAGCAGGGTAAAAAGGCCCTGGACATGCAAGCTACGGAAACCTCTACAAGCGCTGACATCCAGAGGCTGGCCAAGGATATAGCAACCGAAATTGGTCCGGGCGCCCTCAACCAGACGGCGGAACTCAAGGGCCTTGTGGAGTGTTCCAGCCCACTGAAGGCCGAAATGTCCGGCACGGAATGCGTCTGGTACCGGTCTACGGTCACACGGGAATACGAGGAGTCGTATACTGAAAAGGATTCAAATGGAAACACCCGCCATGCCACCAGGAGGGGCTCCGAAAATGTATCCACCAACGAACGCCGCCTGCCCTTCATGATAAAGGATGAGACCGGCGCCATCGAGGTAGACCCCGAAGGCGCGGCCATGGATGGCGAACGGGTGCTGTCACGCTTCGAGCAGGGTGAACCGGGTGCCACCATGCGCATCGGCAATTTTTCCATGCATATCGGGGCTATCGGCTCGGGACGTCGCACCCTGGGGTACAAGCTGGAGGAATGGGCCATTCCGACGGGCAGGAACATCTATGTGCTGGGAGAGGCCAGGGACGACGGAGGCCGCCTCAGGATAGCCAAGCCAGGCACCAAGGGCGGGCGCTTCCTGATTTCCCTGAAAAGCGAGGAGCATCTGGTAAAGGCCGCAAAGACGGGCTCCACGGTCCTGGGCGTGCTCTCCGCTGTATTCGGCGTGGCGGCTGTGGTGGTGCTGGTTCTGGTGCTGACCGGCGTCATATAAACTCTGAGGAGGGCTGACTGACGCATCGGAGGCCGCCCAGGATGCTGAACATTCTCAAACATCCAGGGCGATGAACAAGAAGAGCCATCCGGGGTATACTGTTGCCCATGCGAGCGAACCACCATACCCATAGCGAATTCTGCGACGGCCGTATCAGCGCCGCCGAGATGGCCGAGGCTGCGTATTCGGCCGGTTTTTCGGTACTCGGCTTCTCATCCCATGCGCCCCTCCCCTTCGAGACGGAGTGGACCATGGATCCGGACAGACTGGCCGACTATGTCAGGACCATACGTGCCCTCGGTGAGGTGTATCATGGCCGGATGGAAATACTCCTTGGCCTCGAGGTCGACTATATCGCCGGTATCTGCGGGCCATCGGACGGCAGATTCGATGCGATCGGCCTGGACTATGTCATCGGCGCTGTCCACCATGTACGGCCACCACGGCTGGGACATGACGCGTTGGCCACTGTGGACGATGGCCAGGACAGTTTCGATGCCCTGATAGCCCAGGGTTACGACAACAATACCGATGCCCTGGTAGCGGATTATTACAAGGCTGCCACGGAGTGCATCAAGGCCGGTGGCTTTGACATATTCGGTCATTTTGACCTGATACGGAAGAACAACCCCAACATGAGCAGGTTCCATGAGGACACAAGCCACTACATGGCCGCTGCCATGATGGCGGTGGATGCCCTGGCAGGTACAGACATCATCGTGGAGATAAACACCGGCGGCATGGCCAGGGGCAAGCTGACCACCCCTTACCCCGCCGCCTGGATACTCAGGGAACTCAGGCTGCGCAATGTAGACATCTGCCTCAACTCGGATGCCCATAATGCCGCCCATCTGGTAGCCTGCCGTGATGCCGGATTGCAGGCAGCAGCCGCCGCCGGCTACGACCGTCTTACCATCATCACTGCAAAAGGCAGGGAAAGAGTTCCGCTCGCATGAAACAGGTTCCAGCGGTCTGGTCATACCGGATACCAGCCCTCAGTTGTCCGCTGGATCACGACGAGAACAGCATCAGGGCACGGGCAGCCCGGGTCCTGGGCGTCCGGCAGACGGACCTTGCAAGCCTGCATCTTGACCGCCGCTCCATTGATGCCAGGGACAAAAGCGCAATCCGCATCGTGTACGCGGTGACCGCAAGCCTGGACAAGCCCTTGCCACGGCTGCCCAGGGGTGTAAGCGCCGGGGTGGCAGCACAGCCGTACACTTTCCCTTTCCAGATCGACAGATCAGTCAATGGATCCAGAGAAGCCACCGACGCCAGAACCAGAGGCACCAGCCAGACATCAAAACCGGCATCGGGGCACCCCGTCATTGTGGGCAGCGGCCCGGCGGGGCTCTTCTGTGCCCTGATGCTGGCCGAGGCTGGCCTGGCCCCCCTCGTTCTGGAACGGGGAGATGACGTGGATGCCAGGGCCAAAGCCATAGCTGGTTTCTGGAACGGAGCGGAACTGGATCCCGAATCCAATATCCAGTTCGGCGAGGGCGGCGCAGGCACCTGGTCCGATGGCAAGCTCAGCACCTCGGTCAATGATGAAGCCGGCCGCAACAGAAGGATACTGGAAGAATTCGTGGCCGCCGGTGCTCCCTCTGAAATCCTGTATGCCAGCAAACCCCATATCGGCACAGACCGGCTACGTACCGTTGTGTCAGGTATCCGCCGGAAGATAGAATCCCTTGGTGGGGAAGTCCGTTTCAGGAGCCTGGTTAATGGCCTGATCATCAAAAACGACAGGGTTCAGGGTGTAATCGTCAATGGAACCGAGCGCATCGAGGCGGCCGTGGTAGTTCTGGCCATAGGCCACAGCGCCAGGGATAGTTATGCAACGCTGGCCAGCCTGGGCATTCCGATGGAACCAAAACCCTTTGCCCTGGGCTTGCGGGTGGAGCATCTGCAGGAGGCCATCTCCCGGTCACAGTTTGGTGAAGCATGGAACCATCCGGTCCTGTCCGCCGCCGATTACAAACTGACCTACCAGAGCGGCGATGGCCGGGGTGTTTACTCCTTCTGCATGTGCCCGGGCGGGGTGGTGGTAAATGCCAGTTCCCAGCCAGGCATGAGTGCCTGCAACGGCATGAGTGACTTTGCCCGGGATGCCCGGAACGCCAACAGCGCCATCGTTGCAAGTGTCAGACCGGATGACTTCATGGGTTTTGCGGCTCCTGAAGGAACAGGCTTTCCGGCATCTGTCCGGAAAATCCTCTCGGGGGTGTTCTTCCAGCAACACTGGGAACGGCTCGCCTGGCTGGCTGGCGGCGGCGGTTCTGCCCTGCCCGTCCAGACTCTGGGCGGTTTCATGGGCGGCAGGGGTGGTGCAGAAGGCTCAGGTGGCAGGGCACCTACTGCATTCGGCTCTGTACACCCATCGGCAACCGGCGGGTACAGGATGGCAGAGCTGGAGTCCTGCCTGCCTGGCTTCGTGGCTGCCTCCATCAGGGATGCTTTCCCGGCCTTCGGGCGCAGGATCAAGGGTTTCGATACTCCCGATGCGATACTGACAGGTGTTGAAACCAGAACATCATCACCGGAGCGCATACTCCGCGGCCAGGATCTGCAGTCCAGCCTGAAGGGGCTCTACCCCTGCGGCGAAGGTGCAGGCTATGCCGGGGGCATAATGTCAGCAGCAATAGATGGCATCCGTACAGCAGAATCGGTTGCGTCATCCCTGATTCCGGGTTAGTTTGATGCAGGAACGGAGATAAACCATGGGAATTAAGACCAAACTGATGGCCCTGATAGTAATCGTCGTCATAGCTGGTCTCGTATCTGTCGGTGGCTATGCCATCATGACTGCCCCGGTGGAGGCAGCGAAACAGGAAATGCAGGAATTCGAGGCGATAATCGACGAGTTCCGGACGTTCCGGGCTGAACTCAATTCGCTGATCACCGGAGAACTGGTCGAACAACTCCAGAAAGTAGGTTCCAGACGAAACGCAGCCAGTGCCAAGCTGAAAGGCATAAGCACCTTCACCGCCCTTCCCCGGATCAATGAATCGGTTGTCGTTTCCCTGGGCATCACCAGCCGTATAGACAGCATCATCACCGATCGCTGGCCCGGGCTGGAGCAGAGCGCAACCAAGGCACTTGAAGAGATGTCCGCGGTGGCTCTTGATGTGTACGGTGATAACTCGAAGCTGGAAGTATCACGGATGCTGGTCTCGGAGGCTGCCCTGGCCCATCCCCGTGCGTCAGACATGCTGCAGGCCATGGACAACCTCTTCATCGAGATAGCCAGCATGGACGCCAACACGGAATCCCTCATCCAGGTGGTTACCACCCAGTTCGGCGTAATCCAGGAAGAAAGTGCCAGGGCAGCACGCAAGGCAATCAACCTCGCCCTGGCCATGGCCTTGGCCTCCATAGCTGTAGCAGTATTTTTTGCCCTGGCCATGGCAAACCGCATAGCCAGAACCATCCGGACCCTGGCTGACGGCATCGGCGAGATGAAATGCGGTGACCTTACGGTCCGTTTCAAGGTCAGGTCCAGGGATGAACTGGGCCAGCTGGCCCGTGACCTGGATGACTTTGCCGAAACTCTGAAGACCACCATGGCCGCCGTCCAGTCGTCCTCGTCCACCAGCCTAGGTGTCAAGGAAGAACTGGTTGCAACGGCCACCGAGGCCAGTGCCTCGGTACACCAGATAAACGCCAATACCGCCTTCATAAACGAAAACATCCTCAACCTTTCGGACACCGTAGACGGCGTCAAGTCGGCAGTAGCCCTGGCCGATTCCGGAATACAGGGTCTTGAGCGCCTGCTGTTCGAACAGTCAGCCATGGTCGAGGAGTCCACCGCCTCGGTAACCCAGATGATAGCATCCATTGGTTCTGTTGCCGAAGCTACCGTCCGGAGGCGCAACGCCGGTGAAACCTTGGTGGAGAGCACCCGCAAGGGTGGCGAGAAGCTGTCGGCCACGGTTGCGATCATCAGGGATATCACGTCCAATGTCGACGAGATAAGCGGCACAGCCACGATGATCCGTGACCTGGCCAACCAGACCAACCTCCTGGCCATGAATGCTGCCATAGAGGCAGCCCACGCAGGGGACGCCGGCATGGGTTTTGCCATAGTCGCCGACGAGATACGCAGGCTGGCAGAGGCTTCGTCCACTAACTCCAAGCGCATCAACGGTGTACTCAAGGAAGTGATTGCCAAGATCGAACAGGCGGCCACCTCGGGAGACAGCACCAGACAGGTGTTCAGCCAGATGGATACCGAGGTTGCTGCCGCCTCGGGAGCCTTCGGCGAGATAGCTTCAGCCATGAGCCAGCTCAAAGTAGGCGGAGAGCAGATACTGGAGGCCATGGCCTCCCTCAGGAAGGCTTCAGCGGAAGTGGAGGAAGGCCGCTTGTCCCTGGCTGAATCATCAAGCAGGACCAGTGCAGCCGTGGGATCCGTGGAACGCATAGCCAGCGAGGTGAAGGGCAGCGTAACGGAGATAAGCGCCGGTATGTCCGACATCAATGCGGCCGTTGCAAATGTCGCAACCCTGTCCAGCACGGTTGGCCAGATGATAAGCGAACTGGATGCGGAACTGCGCCGTTTCAAGACCGACGGCGCATGTAGCTGAGCTTGGCAGCCGATCTACAACAGGTCGGTCCTGCCACTACTCCGTACCTGGTCAACAGCATCCTTCACCAGTTGCCCGGCACCACGGCGCGCCACCAGGACACAGCCATTCTTTACCACCACCATCAGGTCCTCTACACCACACAAGGCCACCGGTAGATCCGAGTACACCCAGCAGTTCCTTGAGCCTGGCTGGGCAACAGGGCGACCTGCATCGGGAAAGAGGTCGGCCATCTCTTCGAAGCTGCCGACATCATGCCACTCGAAAGAAGCCGGAACCATGGCCACCCGGAGGCAGTGTTCGCTTACTGCGTAGTCCACCGAGATCGATGGAGCGGCATTGTAGGCCTCAGCCAGGCCGGCCCAGGAACCGAGCACCCTGACACCCCCGATCTGGATGAATGAAGGGCTGCCAGCCATTGAACCGAAGGCCGCCGGCACCGTGGGTGCCCAGGTTTCTAGTTCCCGAGCCATGAATGTGGTGCCAAAGGCATACATACCTGAGTTCCAGTAGTAATTGCCCGCCTGCACAAAACTTTTTGCTGTGGCCAGGTCGGGTTTTTCCCTGAATGAGGCTACCATCCTGCCGCCATCAAGGTCTCCGCTGGTTTCTATGTAACCGTAGCCTGTGGATGGTCCCCGGGGAGGTATGCCCAGGCACACCAGGTAATCCTGGTCAGCCAGGACAGCAGCCTTGCGGGCATCCTCCGCAAACCGTTCCACCGGCAGTATCAGGTGGTCGCTGGTCATCAGGAAGACAGAACGCGCTGCAGGAGATTGCCTGAACCTCAGGTATGCCAGGGCAAGAGTCACCGCCGGAGCTGTATTGCGGGCAGCAGGTTCACCAAGCACCACTATCCTGTCTTTTTCAGCTGCAGACAGTCCCGCGCAGGCGGTAGCTACCAGTGCAGCCTGGGCATGATTGGTCACCACCAGGATCTCGCCTTCAACCTCGAGTGCAAAAGCCCGTTCCAGGGCCATGGCCATGAAGGACTCCTGCGACTGGGCTCCACCGGCATCCGTGGCTCCGGACAGTGACATGAATTGCTTGGGACTCTTCCTCACCGAGGCTGGCCACAACCGTGTCCCAGCCCCGCCTGCCAGTATCAAAACGTCGCTTACCATGGTTTCAACTATAGCCGCCAGATGGTATCGGGGCAAGCTTCATCGGCTCAGCCGGTTTTATTGACAAAGCCTCGGGACGCGTGACATGGTTGACTCATGGACCAAATTGTATATGCCGTCGATGATCCCACCGACCTTGACACAGAAAAAGCGGCGTTCGAGGTCTTTCCCCTGTTTGTTTCAACCAGCAATACGGTGCTCCGCAGGGAATATGCATCGGCCCTGGCAGACATAATAGGTACTCCTGGCGAGTTCCATGCCTATGTCCGCGGCAACAATGGCGATCTGGCCTCCCGGCACAAGCACCTGCTGGGCATCTTCAAAGACAATGTACGACTCCTGGTCACCAAGACCTGGGTAGACAAGCACGACGAGAAACGCAAAAGCAGAACCCTGGACGAGCTTGACGCCCTGTCCACTGCTTTCCTGGACGGAAACTACCAGGAAGCACTCAATCGCTTCACCAGCGTCGCCGACTCTGTTGCCATCCTGCTCTTCGGCGAAACACCATCCGATAACGGTTTCATGGACTACGTATTCCGTATCGATCCACGGCTGGGCATCTTCTACTGGTATGTATCCAATCTGAGGGAACAGCCTACGCTGGATCCAGATCTGGCCCGCCTGGAGTTGCTTGTCGGCATCTACGCCCTTTCCAGTTTCTGATCCAGATTATTTCCGGCCCCCGGACAGGATGCGACAAAAGGCTATACGATATAATTTTATCTTGCGCAGGCCACTGTTTGCGGCTACACTGACCGGGAAAGAATCACCTCATGAAAAATCCATTTCAGGGTTTCGTACAGTTTCCAGGAGGATCCAGGCAATGAAGAGACTATATACAGCTTCAGCAGTGCTCATTGTGATCATGGGCCTGTCTGGATGCGGCTCTCCCAAGCAAACCTTCGTGAATATAGCCTCCGGTGGCACTGGCGGCACCTACTACCCCCTGGCTGGAGCCATGGCAAACATCTGGCAGGACAGCATAAAGGGGCTCAATGCCTCGGCCCAGACAACAGGAGCCTCGGTAGCCAATGTCAATCTCCTGTGGGAGGACAAGGCCGACATCATTTTCGTGCAGAACGACATAGCCTACTATGCATTCAAAGGTACCGAGGTATTCAAGGATGCACCGTTTGCGGACATACGCGGTATGGCAAGCCTGTATCCCGAAACCTGCCAGATCATCGTGATCGAGGAGTCAGGCATTTCAAGTGTAGCCGGACTCCGGGGCAAGAAGGTTGCAGTTGGCGCGGCTGGTTCCGGAGCCGAAGCCAATGCCCGGCAGATACTGGGTGCTGCAGGCCTGAGCTATGCCGACATACTGCCCCAGTACCTGTCCTTCAACGAAGCCTCGAGCAATCTCAAGGACGGCAACATCGATGCAGCCTTCGTAACAGCAGGTCATCCTACTGCAGCGGTTCAGGACATTTCTGCCACGAGGAATATCAGGATGCTCCAGATCGACGAAGCCACCATCAGCAAGCTGATGACCCTGTACCCGTTCTATTCCAGAACCACTGTTCCTGCCGGCACATACCGTGGCGTTGACCAGGCAACCCAGACAGTAGCGGTACAAGCCATGCTGGCTGTATCAACCAGACTGGAGGCCACTACAGTGGAAAAAATGTTACAGTCCCTCTTTGCCAACAGTGAACGTCTGAGCGCTGCCCACCGGGCTGGTGCCATGGTAAGCCTTGAAACCGCGCGGGATGGCATGTCCCTGCCCTTGCACGAAGGTGCCGAGAAGTTTTACGGCAAAGTTGAATAAAACTGCCATACTCCTCTTGCTTGGGGTGCTGACAAGCCTCCTGTATGGAGTCAATCCGGATCCCATGCTCAGGATGCAGGCTGAAGACGGGACGATCGTTGGAAGCTTCCTGGTTCCGGATGGTTTCAGGATTACTTTCATCCATTCCATAAATCTTTCGCCGGTGGACGAAGATTTCAGGGTGGCACCGGATGGAACGATCATCCTGGAACGGATGATTTTTGACCAGTTTTCAACGGGCATGCCCTCGGGTGATGACGATGGTTTCGTTGTACAGGACGGACGATTTGTCACCTACCCGGAGCGGGCCATGAATGAAATAGCGCTACGGGTGTCGCCTCTTGCCGGGCACACCATGACAATCAGGGGGAAAACGGTTCCTTTGACCCGTTGGGCAGGGATCGGAGCCCTCTTGCGCCTGCGCGGTTTGCACCACACCAGTGACAAACCACGGGCAAGCACAATCCGAGGAGGATAAGCCACGATGAACGAGACACCCACAGCGGTCGATCAGAACGGTCCGGATCTGGACATACTTAAAAAGTTCGACAAGGAAGCGGATTACCGGGATTACACAGGGCTCATGGCCAAGGTTATAACCGCCATTGCCATCACCTTCTCGTGTTTCCAGTTGTACACCGCATTGTTCGGCGTGCTGGATGCCATGATCCAGCGCTCCGTACACCTTTCCTTCGGCATGGCCCTCATCTATCTGCTGTACCCCACCAGAAAAAAATGGTCCAGGACAAAACTGCATCCTCTTGATCTGGTGCTGGCCATAGCAGGATCGATGGCTCCGATCTACATCATTGCCAACTACCAGCAACTGGTACTGAGGGCAGGAACCGCCACGACTCTGGACATGGCAATCGGTGTGATAGGCATCATACTGGTGCTTGAGGCGGCACGTCGCTGTGTCGGCCTTCCGATAGTCATCATAGCGTCGGCCTTCATCGCCTATGCCTTCCTGGGGCCGTACATCCCCGGACGTCTTGCCCACCGGGGCGTCGGCGTGGCCGACCTGGTGCAGCACCTGTACTTCACCACCGAAGGTGTTTTCGGCATACCCCTGGGTGTTTCCAGTACCTTCATCTTCCTGTTCATATTGTTCGGGGCTTACCTCGAGAAGACCGGTCTTGGCCAGTACTTCATAGACCTTGCCAACTCCATTGCAGGCTGGGCTTCAGGCGGGCCAGCCAAGGTCGCGGTACTCTCAAGCGGCCTTATGGGCACGGTGTCCGGCAGTTCGGTGGCCAATGTGGTAGGTACCGGCTCCTTCACCATCCCGATGATGAAGCGCCTTGGATACAAACCTGAATTCGCGGCAGCCGTAGAAGCCACCGCATCCACCGGCGGGCAGCTCATGCCGCCGATCATGGGTGCCGCAGCCTTCCTGATGTCTGAAATGACCGGCATACCCTACGTCCGCATCATCGGGGCAGCCCTGATCCCGGCCATCCTGTATTACTTCGGCGTCTGGGCCGGTGTACATTTCGAAGCCAAGAAACTCGGCCTCCGCGGACTGCGCAAGGATGAATTGCCGGACCTCAAGGAGATTTTCTTTGGCCGTGGCTATCTGATGATTCCTCTGGTAGGCATTGTATGGCTGTTGGTCACCGGCTACACACCCATGCTGGCCGCCTTCTACGCCATCGTACTGTCCATAGCAGCAGCCCTCCTTGGCTGGTGGGCACCCCTGCCTATCGGTGGCATGGTAGTACTCTTTGCTGTCATGAAGCCGCTCTTCAATGTCGGGGAATTCGGTGCAGACGGTGCACTCAAATACCTTACCGAGATGACTCCTGTCGGTGCCATGATAGTTCTGGCCCTGATAATTGCCGGGTTTGCAATCCTGCGCAAAAAACCAAGCCTCAGCCTGCGGGAAATTATGGGTGGCCTTGAAAACGGCGCCAGGAGCGCCATCGGTGTACTGGCTGCCACCGCCTGTGCAGGCATCATAATCGGCGTGGTCACCAAGACCGGCCTGGGCCTGAAACTGGGCACCGTACTGGTGAACCTGGCCAATGGCAATCTGATACTGACCCTGATGTTCACCATGGTAACCAGCATAATACTGGGCATGGGTGTACCTACTACTGCCAACTACATCATCACCTCGACCATAGCGGCACCGGCCATCATCATGATACTCAGGCAGCTCAATCCCGATATGCCCATGGATGCCATTGCCATCATACTGCCAGCCCATATGTTTGCCTTCTACTTCGGTATCATAGCAGACGTTACGCCACCAGTGGCCCTCGCAGCCTTCGCCGGTGCAGGCATAGCCAAGGCCAACCCCATGAAGGCTGCCATCACCGCATCAAAACTGGCCATTGCAGCTTTCCTGGTTCCGTATATATTCGTGATGAATCCGGCGATGCTCCTCATCGATGTCAAGCTCGGCTCAGGGCTCCTGATGGTGGCCACTTCGATGATCGGCATGATCGGTGTCTCATCGGGTATCATGGCCTACCTGATAACTCCCATGAAGTGGTGGGAACGGATCATCATGATCGCAGGTGGCATCATGATGATAGATCCGGGCAGGTTCAGCGATCTCATCGGTGTTGCCCTGATCGGGTTCATCGTCACCGTGCAGACCATCAAGAAGCGGAAGACCACAGCCGCATGAAAACAATACGTGTTTTTTCATACTGAATCGTAGAAATACGGCGGGCCTGCTGGTCCGCCGTTTTCATATCCAATTGACAGGGCAGACCTGCTGGATACTATACCAAGCCTGATCTTTTTGTTATCATATTTACATGTCTGGCATCTTTGATGTGATCTACGAAGACAATGGAATGGTTATCGTGAACAAGCTTGCCGCGGTTCCCGTCCTTCCAGATAAAAGCGGCGACCAGTCGTTAAAAGAATTCCTTTCACAGTTCAGACCAGGTAAATTCATTGAACCCGCCCATCGGCTTGACCGCCGTACCAGTGGCGCTGTAGCTTTCGCCAAGAACAAGCAGACTCTTGCCGCGCTTTCGCAGGCTTTCAGGGAAAAGCAGGTGGAAAAAACCTACTGGGCAGTTACCGAGAAAGCCCCTGAGCCTCCCGCCGGAACACTGAAACACCGGCTTGTACACGACAAACGCCGTAACGTTGCCAAGGCGGTATCCCTTGATGCTGGCTATGGTGACCTTGTCGAACTGTCGTATGAGCTGGTTGGCCGGAGCGAACGGTATTTCCTCCTGGCTGTAAAACCACTGACCGGAAAGACCCACCAGATCAGGGCCCAGTTGGCGGCTGCAGGCCTGCCTGTACGGGGAGACCTGAAATACGGAGCCCGCCGTTCCACCCGCAATGGCTTGATCATGCTGCACTCCAGAGCGTTGAGGCTCGTTGCCGATGAGGGCCAGCACGTAGAGATACAGGCCGATCCCCCACCGGATGAACCGTTATGGGCGGCTTTCGACCAGGTCCCCGTGTCAGAAGACAGGCGGGATCAATAGAGACGGATCGCCGGGGATCAGATTGATTTCTTTCCAGTGAAGGTACGCAGGCTTACCCGGCAGGGTTGGTTTCACGACCAGCTCGAAGATGCCGCAGTTTCCTGTTGTAAGCAAGGGCATCCAGGATCTGCAGCCAAAGGTAAGCCTGACAAGCCACTGAATGGTTCCACCATGGGTAAGGGCCAGCACATTGCCTCCTGATTCCACGGCTGCGGCCTTCAGCCTGACCCAGGCTGCGGTTGCCCGTTCGACGAGCTGGTCCACTGTCTCCGCATCGGATACACCTTCCCAACTCAGGTAAGTGAACCGCTGATGCTCCTCGGGAAAACGATCCTTGGCTTCTTCAAGGGTGAGCCCTGAAAACTTGCCTATGTCCAGTTCGATCAGCGTAGGCTCGATCTCCGGTTCAGGGAAACCGGCCACCGAGGCAACGATGGCCGCCGTTTCACTGGCTCTTGCCAGTGGGGAACACAGGACCCTGGCCACCTTCTTGTCCTTGAACCATTGCCCCGCGACAGAAGCCTGATCGCGACCGCTCTCGTTCAGCCGGAAATCCTGCCGGCCCTGCATGCGGCGCCCGGCGTTGGCAAGACTTTCACCATGCCGCATGATATAGAAACTCGTGTTGTCTGTCAGATCGGAGAAGAAGGCTGCATCTACGGCAAGGGCAGATTCCAAGGGCACTTTCAGGGGCGCTTTCATGGGAGCGGATTATATCGGCCCTGTGGCCAAGGGTAAAGAAGCTGGCATATACAAAATCCGGTCCAACCGCTATTATCGCTGAAACACTATGAAAGATCTGACCCAGGGTGGAGAAACCCGCACCATCATCACCTTTGCACTGCCCATGCTCATCGGCAATGTCTTCCAGCAGTTCTATACCATGGTGGACAGCATCATCGTGGGCAATTTCGTGGGAACCCAGGCCCTGGCAGCGGTTGGCATAGCCTTCCCAGTCATTTTCCTCATGATAGCCCTGATCATGGGACTTACCATGGGAACCATGGTGCTTGTGGCCCAGTACTTCGGCGCCAAGCACAAGGCCATGGTCAGGGCAGCGGTGGATACCGGCTACATCATCCTCTTCTGGGCGGGCCTCGTGATGACCGTCGTAGGTGTCATATCGACGGATACCATCCTGGTGCTTCTCAAGGTACCAGCCGATGTCTTCCAGGAGGCATCTACCTATCTCCGTATCATATTTGCCGGCCTTCTGGCCATGTTCGGTTACAACGCCACTGCAGCCATACTGCGCGGGCTGGGTGATTCCAAGACACCCCTGTACCTGCTCATTGTGGCCAGCGTCATCAATGTCGCACTGGACTTCCTCTTCGTCCTTGGCTTTGGCTGGGGCGTGGCCGGAGCAGCCTGGGCCACGGTGATCTCCCAGGGGATATCCTTCATCGGTGGCATCGTCTATCTGAACGCCAAGAACGACTATGTCCGGCTGGACCTGAAACACCTGGTCTTCGACAAGGAAGTCTTCAAGCAGAGCCTGAGGATAGGTCTTCCCACTGGTGTGCAGCAGACCATGGTGTCCCTGGGCATGATGGCACTCATGCGCATCGTGAATGGCTTTGGAACTGCAACGGTAGCTGCCTACGCGGCCGCATCCAGGCTGGACAGTTTTGCCGTGATGCCGGCCATGAACCTGAGCCAGGCCATATCCACCTTCACAGGCCAGAACATGGGTGCAGGCAAGACTGAACGGGTGAAGCGTGGCCATTTTTCGGCCATGATCGTCGGAGCCATAATCTCTGCTGTCATAGGCGGAGCTGTCATCATTTTCGGCAAGGAACTGATGTCCATGTTCACCAGGGACCAGGAAGTCATCGCCATCGGAGCAAGATACCTCTTCATCGTCGGTGCCACGTATATCCTGTTTTCCACCATGTTCATAAACAATGGCGTCATGCGCGGTGCGGGGGATGCCTTCATTCCCATGATAAACACCATACTGGCGCTCTGGGTGGTACGGATTCCAGCCGCACTACTGTTCTCCGGTCCCCTGGGAATGGGCAGCGACGGCATCTGGTGGAGCGTGCCTGCAGGATGGACCATGGGTGCCATTTTCTCCACCTGGTATTACCTGGGCGGCCGCTGGAAGCGCAAGGCCGTGGTAAAAAGGCAGTGAGGACCATGGATCGGATACCTAAAACCCGGCTTGAGCGTTACCGTACACAATTCCAGACCTTCAATGCCCTGAACTCCTTCTCTTTCATGTTGCTGTCTGGCAGTATCCCCATATTGTTCGCGATGAACCTGGGTGCTTCGGGCACCTATATAGGCATACTGGGATCCCTCAATTTCATCACCTTCATCTTCATGCCCATAGGACGCAGGATCATCCGTGGCCGAAGCATGATACAGGTCTTCGGCTGGTCCTGGCTGCTGCGGTATTGGGGCATGATACCTGCCATAGGAGCTCCGGTGGCAGTGGCACTTGGAGCACCATATCTTGGATTGACCCTGCTGCTCGGAGGCAGTCTCCTGTTCAATATTTTCCGCGGAATCGGAATGATAGGGAACAATCCTCTCATGGCCTTCCTGGGGGGCAAGGAAAGCCGTGGGGCCTTCCTCTCCAATGTGCATATCGTGAACAGCATCACCTCGATCATAACCAGTGCCGCAACAGCCTATGTGTTGTACCGGAGTTCGGGGAACCTGGCTTTTGTCGTGCTGATAATCACCGGCATTGTCACGGGAACCATCGGGTCAACCATGCTGCTCCGTTTCCCCGACCCGGAGGCATACCGGCCTGCCGAGGGCTCATCCCTGGTGCAATCCCTGAAGGAAGCCTGGACCGATACCGCATTCAGACACTTCGTGTATGTACTTGCGCCCTTGTCATTCACCGCTGGTACGGCCCGGACCTTCCTCCTGACCCATGCTAGGGCCTTGTATGATCAAAGTTCCGGCATGGTCATGCTGTACTCGGTATTCTTCAACATCGGGATCGTAGCCATGGGTTTCCTCCTGCGGAAACTCATGGATCGGCTCGGTCCAAAACCCTTGTACACCGTTTTTTCGATTATTTCTGTCCTCGCCATGATTCCCATAGCGGCCAGCCCGGCTTTCGGCAAACCCCTGGCTGTGATCGTTTTCCTGGGCAGCATCAACTTTCTGGCTGGCTTTGCCATCGCAGGTCAGGAAAACGCTGGCCAGGCTTATTTCTTCTCCATTGTAAAACCGGAACACATGGTTGATCTTGCCATCATCTACTTCATCATATTCGGTCTTGGTGGCGCCTTGGGTTCTGCCAGTGGTGGACTTCTGCTCGATGCGCTTGCCACTACCGGAGTCAGTACGGTGATGTCGTACCGGATCCTGTACCTGGCCCTGCTCGGTATAACACTTCTGGCTACCATCGGGACCCGTTCACTGTCAGCACCGGATTCCGCCTCGGTCCGGGAATCCATCGGAGTGATGTTCTCCATCCGGGACCTGAAGGCCATAGGTCTCCTTGAACGCCTGGTACATAGCGGCACCGCAGGCGATGACGTGCGCATAATCAGACAGGTTGGCAGTTACGGTTCAGCGGTTTCCGAACGGGAACTGCTGCCGTATGTCTCAAGCCCCCGTTTTGAAGTCAGGGTAGAAGCCCTGCTGGCCATAGAGAGCCTCAACCGGGTATCGCCGAAGGCACTGCGCCTCCTGAGCGCCGAGATGGATCGTACCCACTACTCAACTGCCTACCTCTGCGCCCGCATTCTGGGCAAGTTCAACTGGAGGGAAGCCCTGCCTTCACTCAGGGCTGCCATCCACACCGATGACTACATGCTGCAGGGAGCGGCCATGACAGCTCTGGCCCGATTGCGGGATGAATCCAGTGTTCCCGAAATCGAAGCCCTTGCCGAGGCAACCCGGAATCCAAGGGCCCTCATGAGCGCCTCTTCAGCCCTGGAAGCCTTCGGCATGGTCTCGTCGGTTCCAGTGCTTGTAGGAATTCTGAAAAGATCAAACCCGCCGCCCTTCGTATATGATGAAATCGTACTTGCCATAGCAGGCATCCTGGGCGGCCTGGGTGGTTTCTACCGTCTGTATTCCACCTGGACCCGGGACCCCCAGGAAGCACTGGATGACCTCTTTGACCTGATGCCCACAGGTACGCATGCGGGAGCAAATGAAGCAGATTTCAGGCAGTCTCTTGGCAATTTCGTCCTTCAAAGCAAGGACGGTGTGGTCGTGGCCAAGGCCATCGCCGAAAGGACCGCTTTGGAGCCAGGCATCTCCATAGTGCTTTCGGAAGCAGCCCTGGACGGGGAACTTGCCAACCACGGCGGTTTCCGCTTCTTCCTGGCAGCCTGTGCCGCAGGACTGCCGGTCAGCGGCACTTCGGAGCATCAAGGGAAGCGGCGCATCCTCGAGGACTGACCCTGCCTGATCCGTTCGGATCCAGGCATGGAGGCTGCTCCAGGCCCGGAATCACGCTCATTCTTTATTAATTCCTTTTCCTGATATATACTGAACCGGATCGGCTCCCCCCCGATCCCGCGAGCTACCGTCGCGAAGTCCATAATGGGAGAAACAAAACATGTTCGACCCGGGCAACATAATCACCTTGGTAATAATGCTCATAATACTGGTCGTCTATCGTATGCTCGACAAGGACAACCGCTCCCTCGAGAAGATAAAGAAATACACTGACAAACTGCGTGAGGACCTGTCAGCCCATGCTGATGCCAGGGCCGAAGATCTTCAGTCCTATGCGGTAGAACTCGAAGTGCACCAGAAGGCAGCCCGTGAGATCCTTCGCAGAGTACAAACGGTGGAAGACGCCCTCAATTCACGCACCGAGGCACTGGGAGCCATGGCCGCCCGCATAGCCGAATACGACAAAGCACTGGCAGAACTCAAGGAAATGAGCGCACGGGTTGATGAGAACCTGTCGGTCATCCATGATGAAAGCGCCTTTGTGGATGGTGTTGCCAGAACCCTCAAATCAGCAAAGGAAGAAATGGAACGCCTGAAGGCAGCTGTGCCCGATATTCGGGACGGCATTGCCGAGGATGCCAGGGCCACCATTGAAGGTCTGCGGAGATCCATGAATGCGGACATTGATTCCGCCATGGAATCCGTACGGTCAGAGATCTCGACCTTGTCGGACAAGGCCGAAAACAGCATCGCCACCGTTGAATCCATGCATGCCGATGCCAGCAAGGCGGCGGAAGGCCGCTTCCGGATCATTGAATCCGAACTCGAATCTGCCTTTGCCAGAGCCCGTGCAGAGGGAGAGCAGCTTGAGGATCTTGCCTTCCAGAAACTGCGTGACCAGATAGAATCCAGGGGCACACGCCTCTCCGAGGCTCTGGAGACCAGATTCGACACCATCCGTGACCATGCCAAGGAGCGGATAAACGAGACTCAGGTCATGATAAAGACACTCAAGGCCGACTGGCGCAAGGACTCGGATGCCATACTTGCGGAAGCAAGCGCCAGTGCAAACTCGGCGGCCGAGCGGATAGCCCTGCGCATGGATGAGGCAGAGACACGGGTCGCCAGGGCAGAGGAACTGTACGAGGAACGCTACCAGAAGATCGAAACAAAAGCGCGTGAAGCCGCCCTTGCCCTGCAGACAAAGATCAAGGAAAACCTGAAAGCCTATCAGGATGAACTCGGAATAAAGCAGACAGAAATAAGGGCAGCCATCAAGGACGGTCTGGCCGGGACCAAGGCCGAGGCCGATCATGCAGCTGCAGAATTTGAATCCCAGTTGCGTGGCTTCCGTGAACGGGGAGAGCTCCTTAAATCAGAGCAGAACGCCATGCTGGAAGGCATTCAATCTTCCATCGCCTCGACCGGCCAGTACGCAGAAACGGCGGTGGAAAGCCTCAACGACAAATTCACCACCAGAAGTGCCGAACTCGAGAAGCGTATCCTTGCCGACTTCGAACTGAGAGCCCTTGAATTGCGGGAACTGGTTGAACAGGGCCTGACCAGGCTGGAATCAGTGCGCTTTGATGCAGACCGGATGGAAAAGGCCTTGCGTGATGCCATGGCCGGTGTCGAGCGCCGGGTTGAGGAAGACTTTGCCCTCTTCGGCAAGGATCTGGCCGACAGACAGGCTGCCTTTGCCCTGGACTTCAAGAACGAGGCAGCACGGGTCCGTTCGGGCGTCAAGGATCTGGAAAACGATCTGAATGCCCTCAAGGCCAAGGCCTACTCGGATGTTTCAGCAAAACTCAAGATTTTTGAAGACGAGTTCTTTGCCGACCTGCGTGACCGCAGGAAAGATGCGGATGACAGGTTTGCCCAGTGGCGGACAGACATGGACGACCATCTGGCCGCAGCCATCCGCGAGGCCGATGCCGCCCGGGCAGAACTGGACAGGAACTGGACAGAAGAGGCCAAGGCCGCCCTTATCGAGACCCAGGCCAGGGTCGTGGAGCAACTGGCCAAGATATCAGCCCAGGTAGACGCCCATCGACAAGCCATTTCGGAACGGGTCGGTGAGTCCAATGATGCCCTCTCGTCCCTCAAGGCAGCGGTGAAAGCCGATCTGGACGATGCCAGGACTGCGGCCAACGCCTTCCTGAATGCCGAGCTGGACCGGTTCAAGCATGACAGCGGAGAACGAGTACAGGAAGCCGAACGGAACGCGCTGAAAGATGCACGGCAACTGGAAGAGGATGCACGTGCTGCAAGAGCCAGATACGAGGCTGCAAAGCAGGCCATAGAAGCGGAAGCCAAGGAACACCACAGTACCTTTGCCGTGGCCATGAAGAGTGCCGAGAGCGAGCGGGCTGCAGCTCTTGAAGCCCTTGCAGATTCTTTCAAGACCGAGGCGGCAGCCATCGGCGCTGACTGGGAAAAGGAAAAGCGGAAGATCATCGATACCGCAAAAAGCGAGCGCGAAGCCCTCACCCGTGATGTTCGGTCATTGTCGGATGAAATAGGCCGGTTCAGGCAGGAACTCAGCCAGAAAACAACTCAGGCCCTGGATGACTTCAACCGGACCTACGAGAACCTGTCGAACGATGCAACACGCAAGGCACGGGAAACCTCCCAGGCCATGAGCGGTTCAATCGATGATTTCAAACGTGAGGCCAAGACGCTCAAGGACAACCTCGAGATTACCCGCAACCAGATGGCTGCAGCCCTTGAGGATGAGAAAAAAACACGTGAACGAATTTTCGTGGACATGGACAAGCAGGTAAAGGCCTTCCAGGCCCAGACCAAGTTGTTCGAGCGGGCAGATGACCTCAAACGATCCCTGGGAGATGCCATGGAATCCATGAAGGCAGACCTGTCCAGGGTGGAATCCCGCCGTGCCGAGATGGCTGAACTGGAAACCCAGTACGGTCGTATAAAGCGCCTCGAAGACGAACTGGCCCAGAAGATTGCACGCTTCCTGGCCGAGAAGCGCAGGCTGGACACCATGGAAGATGACTTCAAGCGCCTTCTGTCCTTGTCCCAGGCAGTGGACCAGAAACTGGCACTGGTGACAGCCAGCAACGACCAGCTGGCCCAGATCCAAGCCGAGATCCGGAGGCTTGGCCAGTCTGCCGACGAAGCCGCCGAAAAATATGAACGCATGGAAAAAAAGTCAAATATCCT
>JAVEXH010000008.1:0-19720 GCA_034004175.1 Spirochaetia bacterium | reverse complement strand
GAGCCCCGAGAAACCCACAACAATATTCAGGCCCAGTGCCAGGGCAGAGAAGACGGCTATCTGGAAGATCACTTCCAGGTAGAAGATGTTCCGAGCACCAAGCACCGGCACCAGAACCACGGCAACAAGGACAGCCATGCCCAGTTTTACAGCCTTTTTCATGTCCAGGAAGTAGGGCAGGCCGGATGCGGCGGCAAAGACCAGGAAGGCCGGTATGGACCGCGGGCTCACATAGACAAGGATGGTGCCCAGTACCAGCATGATGGATGAGAAGTAGTACGGTGCCTTGCCCGTGTTAAGCCAGGCTGCGACCGCGCGGATACGCTCGCGAATGTTCAGTTGCATCGCGGTCCTCCTATGCTTTCTGGGATACCTGCTCGCCGAGCAGGCCGTTTGGACGGAAGATGATGACCAGGATCAGAATGAGGAAGGCAATGATGTCCTTGTACTCAGACCCGAAGTTGCCCATCGTGAAGGTGCCAAGGTACGCGCCGGCAAAACTTTCAAGCATGCCAAGGACTATGCCACCCAGCAAGGCGCCGGTCAGGTTGCCTATGCCACCAAGGACCGCAGCGGTGAAGGCCTTCATGCCCGGCATGAAACCGACAAAGGGGTCGATGCGGGTAAACTTGAGGGCATACAGCACGCCGGCCGCGCCGCCAAGTGATCCACCAAGCAGGAAGGTGAAGGCTATTATGCCGTTCACTCCTATGCCCATCAGGGCTGCGGTGTCGCGGTCCTGGGCTACGGAGCGGATGGCCTTGCCGATTCTGGTGGCGTTTACGATGTAGTTGAGTCCGACCAGCATGAGCACAGCAGCCGTTATGACCACTACAGACTTCACCTGTATGTCCACCATCAAGGCCGAGCTGCCCGTCCCGATCCTGAAGAGCGGGATGCGGTCGTCAAAATTGCCGAAAGTCGGGATGACCCGGTAGAACTGCCCAGTCGTCAGGCTCTCAACCAGGCGGATGATGTCCTGCAACGCAAAGGACACGCCGATGGCCGAGATCAGCGGTACAAGCCGGGGAGCTCCGCGCAAAGGACGGTAAGCTACCCGTTCTATCAGCACCGCAGCCCCGCCTGCCGCTGCCATGCCTATCACAAGGGCAATGGCCAGGAATACATAGGGGCCAACCGACCCGAGATCGACCAAAGCGCCGATTGAGTCTACGAAAATGAGGAATTCGACGCCTGCAAAGGCGCCTATGGCAAAGATCTCGCTGTGGGCAAAGTTGATGAACTCAAGTACGCCATAAACCATAGTATAACCCAGGGCTATCGCGGCATACACGAATCCAAGGGTGATGCCATCGATGAGCACCTGGGGAAGATTTCCCAGTGTATAGGCGACAATGCCGATTCCCTGCGTCGAGAGCAGCAGTTGGTCAGCACCTGAGCCCCGTGCCAGAAGGGCGAGTAGAAGCATGATGAACGAGAACAGGGATCCGGCACCCACGACAAAGATTGTCATTTTGGCCAGAGGCATCAGTATCTCGCGAAGCTTGGCTGATCGGAACATATGCCGCATAGGGCCTCCGTATGAAGCCCGCCCCCCTGAATGGGGGGCGGGACAGGATTTCTGGACTGTCAGCAGATCATTGTGGGGGTTCGATATCCAGTATCTGGTCTATCGTGTTGGCAGACCACTGGGCAGGATCACCTGAGGTTACCTGGATGATGAAATATTTGGCCTTGGTAAGGTCGCCCTTCGCATTGAAATTGAAGGTGCCAGTGATACCGGGGAAATCCTTGAGGGCTCTGACAGCTTTGACCACGGCTTCCCGGGTAGGAACCTTGTTGCCGGCGGCTTTGGCGGCATCCTCGATGGCCTTGAGAGCTATCGCAGTGCTGTCATAGGACTGGGCGGCAAAGGGCTGGGGCTCGCTGCCGAATTTGGCCTTGAAGTCGGCCTGGAATTTGGCGGTGCCTGGGTAGGCTTTGGCAGGACCGGCGACGGTTGAATAATAGGTGCCAGCACCTTCAGTAAGGACAGCTCCACCGATCTTGGCGGCATCCGAAGAATCGAAGCCATCATCGGACAGGAACATGCCCATGTAACCCTTCTGGCGGGCCTGCTTGAAGAAAACCGCTGCCTGGTCGAACATACCGCCGAAGTAGATGGCTTCGGGTTTGGCTGCCAGGATCGGGGAGAGTATTGAGTCGAAGTTGGCCTTCTCTTCGGTTCCGGCAAAGCCGAGTACCTTGATGCCGATGCGCTCTGATTCGCGCTTGAAGTATTCCGCAATGCCCTGGCCATAAGCAGTCTTGTCATGCAGGACATACGCGCTCTTGATGCCCTTGCTGTTGGCGAACTGGGCTCCTACCGAGCCTTGGACATCGTCACGGCCACAGATCCGGCTGATTTCCGGGTAGCCGCGGTCGGTTACTTTCGGGTTGGTGTTGGCTGGGGATACATTGGCCAGGCCGGCAGCGTGGTATTCCTCTGATGCGGGAATCTGCACGCCGGAGTTGTAGTGGCCTACGACTACAAGGATGGACGGATCGGCTACAATGCTCTTTGCATTGGCTACACCATTGTCCGGATTGCCTTGGTCGTCAAAGGGAGCCAGTTCGACTTTGAGGCCCATTGCAGTCAGTGGTCCCGACAATTGTTCGAGGGCAAGCTGGGCGCCGTTCTTGATGTCTGTGCCTACTGCTGACATACCGCCGGACAATGGACTCTGGGTGGCAATTTTGATGACATTTGCTTCCTTCTTTGCGCAACCGGTAAGCAGCACCATGCCCACCATCAGTACGCAGAGAAGAAGAACCACGATTTTCTTCATGCCGAACCTCCAATTCACTCCTGCAGGTCTATTGCGGCAATACAGCCGCAATTTTTTTGATGCTCCATCTGCCCTTTGATGACGGCCACCTTTGGACAGAGAGGAGAAACAACCGCCCTCAATCAATCCGAATCAAATATTTTGTAAGTTTATGACCCGATTTTTCCGTTCGTCAAGAAAAACATTCATCGTCGGATATATAAGCCTTTGCTGGTGCAGCCCCATGCCGTATGGCTGAGTGATCAATCCGGCTCTCGGCAGTTATGGCCAGTACAAAAAAACCGGAGCCTGCAGCAGTCAGGCTCCGGTAAGGAATCGGGGGTATCGTACCTCAGGAGAGTTTGAACATGGTCTTGAGCGCTTCGATGTTCCGTTTGTTGGCTGGTCTGGATCCTTCGGTACTGTACAGGTACTCGATGCCATCGGCATGAACCTGGGCAACCCGGTGACGTACCAGTTTCATCGTGGAGTTCACGGTGCCGTCCTTTTCGCCGAAGCCATCGGCGGCTATCAGGAAGGTGGCTGGTATCCAGTTCGACGGCACCTTGCGCACTTTGGCATCGGTCTTGAAGCGGTAGAATTCGGTGACAAGCCTCTCCATCAGGGCGTCCGCAGTACCTATCCCTTCGGCCTTGATGATCCGTTCCACTCTGCCGTTGTCCAGGGCAACGATGGCACTGGTATATTTGCGCTGCTCGTTGTAGGCCATGATCTGGGCAAAGCAGTCGGTCGAGCCGCCTATGGCCTCCTCGATCTCTTCGGGGCTGTACTTCTCGCCGTCCTCCGCTATGAGCAGGGCCTTCTCCCGTCCTACGACCACCAGGAACCTGTCGGTGTCGTAGTAGGCCAGGTCTCCGGTATATAGCCATCCGTCACGCAGGGCCTTGGCCGAGGCCTCGGGGTTGCGGAAGTAGCCTTTCATCACATTCTCGCCGCGTATCACTATCTCGCCGGTTTCGCCTGGTGCGCATTCGGACCCGTCCGGGCGCTGGATGCGGCATTCCACCGTAGGGGCCACAATGCCGGAGGTGCCGAACTTGTGCTTGCTGGGGGTATTGGAACTGATCACCGGGGCTGCCTCCGTCAGGCCGTAACCCTGGAAGATGGGTACGCCGAAGGCAGCGAAGAATTCCTGCTGCTTCAGGTCCAGCAGGGCACCACCGCCTACGCAGAACTTGATGTTGCTGCCGAAGACCATCTTGCGGATTTTGCTGAAGATCAGGGCTTTGGCAATAGCATTCACCGGCATGTTCCTGAGCCTGGTCAGCAGGGGCACCGGCGTGAAGCCGTTGCCATTGATGGCGACACCTGCTGCGATGCCGGCCTTGAACAGCTTCTCGATGAAGCCGCCTTTTTCCTCCACCCCGGCCACGATCTTCTTCATGAAGTTGCCTGACAGGGCAGGAACGGTCAGCAGGAAGGTAGGCTCCACCTGCTTCAGGTTGATGGGTATGTTGCGGAGGATGGCTATGCCGCCACCCCGGGGATCCACGAAATACAGGGAGATGCCGCACAGGAGGGCCGCATAGATGCCAACGGTATGGGCAAAGGAGTGGTCCACCGGCAAAACCAGGAGGGTGCGGTAGTAGTACGGACCTTCGAACAGCTCGATGCCATCCTTGCAGTTGGCGTAGTAGTTGACGTTGGTCAGCATGATGCCCTTGGGGTCGCCCGTGGTGCCGCTGGTGTAGCAGATGGTCACCACGTCATCCTTTGCAGTAGCTTCTGCGATGGCATCCAGTTCGGCGTTGCGCGCCGGCAGGGTGGCCGTGCCCTCCGCGAGTGCATCGATGAACCGTATCAGGTTCTTTCGCGGGAAACCCGTACGGGCGCAGGCTGCATCCGGCCGGTCGGTATCGTCGTCAAGATAGAAGACCAGAAGATCAGGATTACCCAGGGTGGACAGGGCGGTCAGAACCTTTTCTATCTGATTGCCCGTGGTGATGATGGCCCTGGATTCCGAGTGCTTTACCCTGAATGGAATCTCCTCGGCGAGCAGTTTTATGGACAGAGGCACTGAAACACCGCCGGCCATGAGCACCCCGAATTCACTGGTAACCCATTCCGGGCTGCCTTCGGCGAGTATGGAAACCGACTGGCCCTTCCTGAAGCTCCGTGACAGCAGGCAGGCTGCAAACGCCCTGGCGTCGGATTGGACACGACCAAACCCCCGGCCCTCCCAGCCAGCATCAGTCATCTTCAGTACATACTGGACCTCGGGGTACTTCTGCCGGGCTTCTTCGAGCATCGCAAGGACGGTGCGTTTCATGGCTGCTCCTTTTCCGTAGATTCTGTTTTCATGCAAGTTCAGGGTTCGATACCGGCTTGCAGGGATGCCCCTTGGTACAGCCAGAACCGGACTTTTGGAAGCATAACCTGAAAGCCGCTTATTTTCACCCGTTTTTTGTCAAGGAAGTCATCGACATTGACGCAGGCGGTCAAACACGCTACTTATCTTGTAAATGACCCATCATACAAGCATCCCGGCGCGCCGTTCACCCGCTGCTTACCTGTTCGTATCGGTTTCATTCATGCTTGTGCTCGCCGTATGTCCCTGGCTGGGGGCCGATGAGCCTGGCCAGACAGGTGAAACCAGCAGGACTGGTGAGGTTCCGGTTCTGGTTGCCACACCGGACGGTGATCTGGCGGCATACTGGTACGAGGCCTCTGATAGCCAGGCTACCGTGATCCTGGGTCACGGGTACCTGAACCATGCCAGGGGCAACCAGCGGATCATCGACTTTTTTCTGGAGCGGGGCTACACCGTGCTGGCCTGGGACTTGCCCGGGCACGGCAAGTCCTGGGGGCAACCAGGAGCCATCGACGATTTCATGCACTACGCCCGGGCCTTTGATGCCATTCTGGTCCATGCCGGGGAAAGGCGACCGGACGATTCACTGTCGTTCATCGGCCACTCCACTTCGTGTGCGGTCTTCATGACCTGGCAGCGCGCGATCTGGAATGCCGGACTGTCCGCCGTGCCTGAAACGAGACCAGAGTCCTTTCCCCTGGGTAAAGTGATCCTGGTCGCACCGCTGGTACGTACCTGGCTCTATGAAGTATCAGTTTTCGGTTGGAGCATAGGCCGTTGGTTCATCAGCGAGCTTAAACCCAGAACCGGCGCCGGCAGCCATAGACCTGGTTACTCAGAAGGCTTCTTTGCCGATCCCCATACCGTCAAACGTATGCCTGTATCCTGGATCGAGCCATACCGGAACTGGGAACTGGGAACCAGATCCTGGGAGCCCGATCCCTTCCCGCTGCTCATCATACAGGGCACCAGCGATACAGCCCTGGATTGGCGGTACAACCTGAAGTTCCTGACCAGGGTTTACCCCGAAACCAGGATAAGGCTGGTCGAGGGGGCCTGGCACTGCCTGCTGGATGAGGCAGAACCCTGGGTATCACAGGTGTATGGGGTGCTGGATGGGGAGTTTTATCAGCACTGAAGCACTCGCTGGCAGGAATTCTCTGTGGTTCAGGTTGCTCATCATTGAGAGCCTCTGATTCATGCTGTATACCTATTGGCAGGAGGCTACGAATGCTGAAGGGTATACCTGATATCATCTCACCGGAATTGCTGAAAATTTTGCACGAAATGGGTCATGGTGATGACCTAGTGATAGGCGATGCCAATTTTCCTGCGGCCAGCAATGCCCGGAATCTGATCCGCTGTGATGGGCATGGAGTTCCTGCCCTGCTGGATGCCATCCTCACCCTCTTTCCTCTGGATGACTTCGTTCCGCAACCGGTGTCCCTCATGCAGGTAGTTGCCGGAGACAAGACAGTACCGATCATACATGACGAAATCCGTGCTGTGGTTCGTAAGCATGAGAAGGCTGGTGAAGCTTTGGTTGGTGAACTTGAGCGGTTCGCTTTTTACGAGCGGGCCAGAAATGCCTATGCCATAGTGGCCACTACGGAAAAGAAGTTGTACGGGTGTATGATGATCAAGAAAGGCGTGATCAGGCAATAATCAGCATGGCCAGGTAAAGCCGACCGTGAATCCTTCTGTCTACGGTCGGCTGATTAACTGAAATGCCGGCAAGTGATTATTTTCGGAACAGCTTGCCACGGATCCACTTGGTGGACTCCACAGGATCTCCCCGGGAGATGATGTCTCGTAATTCGGACATGGCGATGGTATCCAGCATGGTTTCAATGCCTTGTAGGAATTCAACTGATGCCCTCAGGGCACCCTGGCCATCCTCCCGGTAGGGGTACTGGTCCATCGAGTACCAGCTGTCATAGCCGATTTCCTTGAGCCAGAACATCAACTCAACGAATTCAACGAAATGAACTGAGCCGACGATCATATCGTCGTCCCAGGATCGATAGTTGTCATTGAAGTGCATATGGAACAGTTTTTTACCGTAATCGGATAGTATGACCGCCGATTCGGCCAGATTTTCGTAGCCTGCGAGGGCATGCCCAGTGTCTATGGTCACACCGACATTGGCGCAACCTGTTTCCTTCGCAATAAGCAGTGTGTCGGCAGCCCTCGCCATGAAGGAATGCGTCCTGGGTTCTTTTACCTTGTACTCCAGGGAAAACTTGATGTCCGGGTAGGCCTGGGCTGCCTTTTTGACCGCCTCAACTATCCAGCCCCGGGCTTTCATGTAGTCAGCCTGGAAAGCATAGTCGTACCCATCCTGGCCGGGCCACAGGTTGACCAATGGGCATTTCAGTTTTCTGGCAATCTCTGCAGCTGCGTAGGTTTCGTCCAGGGCCTGGGCTCGGATGGAGGCATCCTTGGAAGTGAAAGCTCCTTTGCCCCAACGTTTCTGGGAGAAATGGTCCGGTATTATGGACGAGCAGGCAAGGCCTTCTTTTGCAAGCAGGCTACCTATTTCATCTGCATTCGCGGACGTTACATCCCAGGTACCCACCAACTCCACAGCCTTTACGCCGGGAATGGCCGCAGCCTGCTTGATCATCACATCCTTTGATGGTTGATCTTTGTAGCCTGAGGACAGAAACCTGTCGCAGGTGTTACCGAGATTACCCAGGATTATCGAATACTTGATCATCCCAATGCCTCCTTGTTATGGATTGTTCATGTCTTTGACACTCTTGCGTTCAACCAAGGCGCCAGCTATGAGTACTTTCACCGAGGGGTTGTCTTCATTCTGCCCAAGCCGGGATGTAACTATCTGCATCGCCATCGTTCCTATCCGGGCCTTTAGGACCCTTATGGTGGTTAGGGGTGGATCCATTACTGATGCCAGTGGCAGATCGTCGAAGCCTGCCAGAGATACATCTTCACCTACCCGGATGCCTGCTTCGTGGAAGGCTTTCATACAACCACAGGCTATGATGTCGTTGGCACAGAACAGGGCGGATGGAAGGTTCCTCCCCGATGCCAGTATGCGCTTCATGTCATCATATGCACCGTGGTAGGTCGAATCGACAGTAAAGCAGTGGTCTTCACGGTATTTCAGCCCAAGCAGGGAGAGGCTGGTCTTGAAGCCTTCCTCTCTGAGTTTGAAATTCCGGGTTTCAATCGAACTCTTCACAAAACCGATATCTCTATGTCCTTTTTCGTAGAGGTGTGTCATCATGGTATGTACTGACTCTTCGTTGTTCATATCCACGAAATCAAAGGGCTGATAATAATCGAAGGTATCAATGAAGACCAAGGGTTTTCCGATTTTCCCGAACAGCGCTATATCCGTTGATGACAGCTCTGTCCCCAGAATTATGAAACCTGGAGCTGTGGAGCTCTGGGCTGCGATGATGATCTGGTCTATGGGAGTGGTTTTGAAAGTCAGGATCTCAAGGCTCATACCAAAGGTCTTGGCTCCTCGCCCCAGTCCTTCTATGTAATCGGCTATGAACACGTCATGGTCGCGGTTCAGGGTATGTCCATGCCTGGCAATATGCAGGAGGCAGATGGCCGGAGTCTTGACAGAACCCGTTTCCCGTGGCTCCTGTTTCCGGTAGTTCAGATCCTTGGCTAGTTGCTTTATACGTGAACGCATTTCAGGACCTACACCGGTTTTTTCATTCAATGCCAGAGAAACAGTGGCAGAGGATACACCAGCTTCTTTGGCAATGTCTTTGATGGTGACTGACATCGAATGCAGGATCCTCCTTAACCTGATCTGACGTTATAATGAAAATCTTCATTTGTCAATGAAAATACTAAAATGCTTAAATGTTTAGTAATGTAATTAAATTGATTTTATATAAGGATATGAATACAGATAATCATATTGAAAATATACTAACTTGCTAAACTTATGCCCGTATTCAACTAAATAATTTAATTGACAGATACTTAAATAGTGCTACAATTTCCCTATCTTTGTACCGTTTGGAAGGAGAATTTCACATGAGACGAATCCTGGCCGTCACCCTGATCGTGATCATCGCCCTCGCTACCGGTTCCATGGCATTTGCAGCCGGAGGTAAGGAGGCCGCTGCGCCTTCTGGTCCCCTTGGCAAATCAGCTAAGCCTGAAGCAGAATGGAAGATTGCCTTGGTCCCCAAGGACAGTACCAATGCCTGGTTCGTCCGGATGGAAGTAGGCGTCAAGCAGTTCGCCAAGGACACAGGCCTCAACGCTTTTCAGAAAGGTCCTGCCAAGACCGATGCAGCTATGCAGGCTCAGGTCATTGAAGACCTTATTGCCCAGGGCGTTGATGCCATCTGTGTAGTTCCAGTGGATCCTGCTGCCCTTGAACCAGTACTTGGTAAGGCTCTGAGCAAGGGCATCGTGGTTGTAACCCATGAAGCTTCGTTCCAGGAAAACACCATGTATGACATCGAAGCCTTCAATAATGCTGATTACGGTGCCTTCATCATGGACAACCTTGCCAAAGCTATGGGAGAAGAAGGGGTCTACACCACTATGGTCGGACATGTAACCAATGCTTCCCATAACGAGTGGGCAGATGGTGGCGTAGCCCATCAGAAAGTTGCCTATCCCAAGATGACCCTGCTGGCCTCGGAACCCCGTGTCGAATCTGAAGACAATATGGAGAGGGCTTACGAAAAGGCCAAAGAGCTGTTCAAGAAGTATCCCAACCTCAAGGGGATCATGGGCACTTCATCCAAAGATGCCCCTGGTGTAGCCAGGGCAATCGAAGAAATGGGCTTGAAGGGAAAGGTGTTTGTTTCCGGCACTGGCCTTCCGAATGAGAACAAGACCTTTCTCAAGAGCGGTACTTTAGCTGCAGCCACCCTTTGGGATCCCAAGGATGCTGGCTATGCCCTTTGTTCATTGGCCGTCAAGATTCTGCGTGGCGAGGAAGTTGGCAATGGTCTGAATCTTGGCTTGACCGGGTACGAGAATCTGCAGTTTGCCGCTGGTTCCGACAAAGTGCTCATCGGTTCCGGCTGGATAGTCATCGACAAAGACAACGTAGATTCTTTCGGCTTCTGATTTTTTCTTATTGACGAGCGGGCGCTCCTTGCGCCTGCTCGTATCGTTTATCATGAACCACTATACTGAAAATCGTTATGACATTCACCAAAACAGGGGGCTGTAGTATGCCGGATTGTATCTTGCGGGTGGAGAATATCAAAAAGCGCTTTGGGGGTGTGGAAGCCCTCAAAGGCGTGGGGCTGGAAATTGGTCCTGGTGAGATACATTGCCTGGCAGGTGAGAATGGTTGCGGCAAGTCAACCCTGATAAAAATCATATCAGGTTTCTATGAAGCGGATGAAGGCAGTATTGAACTGAGTGGGCGATCTTTTGTCCGCCTGAATCCATCCGAGGCAATCGCTCTTGGAATTCAGGTTATCTATCAGGATTTTTCCATATTTCCGAATCTCACAGTGATGGAAAACCTGGCCATCAACATGGAACTTATGGATAGACGGAAACTGGTCAATTACACCAGGATGCGCAAGATAGCACAGGAAGCAGTGGCCAAGATCGGCTTTGATATAGACCTTGACGAGCGGGTGGAAAGCCTTTCCATAGCCAGCAAGCAGTTGATCGCAGTATGCCGCGCCCTTCTATATGACGCGAAGCTGATCATCATGGATGAACCTACCACTGCACTTACCAAGAAGGAAGTGAAGGCCCTCTTCGGGGTTATCAAGAATCTTCAGGCTCAAGGTATTTCTACTCTCTTTGTATCCCATAAGCTGGACGAGGTATTTGAAATTTCCGAGCGCTTCACCATACTCCGGAATGGTGAAAATGTGGTCACAGGCAGTACCGACGAATTGGATGGTAAAAAGTTCGCGTATTACATGACAGGCCGTGCCTTCAATGAGGAATCCTATGCACCGATCCACGTGTCACCCGAACCAGTATTGAGTATAGAAGCTCTGTATCTTCGCAATGGTTATTCAGATGTTTCGCTGGATCTGCGGAGCGGTGAGATCATGGGTATTACCGGGTTGCTGGGATCGGGTCGCACCGAACTGGTTCAATCGATTTTCGGTGTGTACCGGCCGGATTCCGGAACAATCAAGCTGAACGGAAAAGTGGTGAAACCCGGGAGCGTCAAAGCTGCTGTAGCCCTGGGAATAGGTTACGTTCCTGCCGACAGGTTAACGGAAGGCCTTTTTCTGGCCCAGTCTATCGGTCGCAATGCAACGGTATCCAGTCTCGGGAAGCTTGCTGGTTTCGGCGGCTTTCTTGACAAGCGCAGGATCGATGACCAGGTGGCCAGATGGATTGCAGAGTTTGCGATAGCCACCAAGGATGCCGAGCAGCCGGTCCAGACCCTCTCGGGCGGGAACCAACAAAAGGTTGTGCTGGCCCGCTGGCTGGCCAACGATCTGAAGGTGCTCATTCTGAATGGACCGACGGTGGGCGTTGATATCGGTTCAAAGTATGACATCCATGCTTTGCTTCGGAAGCTTGCGGGGGAAGGATTGGCGGTCATTGTAATCTCTGATGATTTGCCTGAGATTCTGGCTTGCTGCAATCGAGTAGTCGTCATGCGTGATGGATCGATTGTAAAGGAATTGCAGGCGAATGCGACAAACGAGGCTCAGTTGAGCGAAATAGTAACCGGCGTAGCCTAGGCGGGGGATGAACATGGTAGACATCAAAAGGCTCGTCCGTCGGACGGAGCCATATATCTTCGGCGCGATAGTCCTGCTCAGCCTTCTGATCCAGTTCAGGAGCGGGCAGTTTTTCACCAATAACAATCTTGTTGACCTTACCCGTTCAATGGTTGTGCCGGCCTTGTTCGCGATAGGCGCTCTTATGGTCATTGTATCTGGTGGAATAGATGTATCTTTCACTGCGATCGCATCTTTGGCCATGTACGCCACAACGCGTATCCTGTTGCCGGGAGATTATTCTGGCAGTGTGATCCTGCCCTATATGATGGGTGCGGCTTTCGGTCTTGTCATGGGCACTCTCAATGGTGCCTTGATAGGTTACTTCCGCTTCCCTACACTTGTAGTGACTCTTGGGACCTCAAGCCTGTTCGTCGGTATCATGCAGGGAGTCTTTGGTGCCCATGAGATTCCAGTACCAGCTTCCATGCGCCTGCACGGTCAGTCTTTCCTGTTTCGGGTATACAACACACAATTGAATCTCGGTTCTGAAATGCCCACAACGATACTCATCCTCATCGGCATGCTGGTGATGGTTTTTTTTATCCTTCGCTATACCATGCTTGGCCGGGGGATTTTTGCCATAGGCGGAGACGAGATTTCAGCCCAGCGTGCGGGTTTCAATGTATTCGCGATAAAGATGTTCATCTACTGCTTCGTCGGGATGCTGGCCGGTATAGCCGGCATTGCACGGGCGTCGATGATGCAGAATTGCCATCCTACAAACTTGAATGGCATGGAACTTACGGTAATAGCTGCTGTCGTGCTTGGGGGAACCCGTGTCTCGGGCGGGCTCGGTACCCTGACTGGTGCCATGCTTGGTGTGGCGCTTATGACCATCATGTCCAATAGTCTGATCCTGATAGGGGTTCCGACGTACTGGCAGAAGGTGTTCACCGGTGCCATCATCATCATCGGAACCGGGGTTTCAGCTTACCAGGTCAACGCCTCCCATCGGCGTTTGGCTGTACGCCGGCCGGCCCCAAGGGTAATGGTCCCGGGGGAGAGCCATAATGGATAAGCGGAGCGAACCAATGAAACCATTCGGAGCAATTACCTCCTGGCCCAGGCTTGTCAGGGAGGAGAGCCGGAACGTCTTCAGACTTTTCGTGGTTCTGCTTTTTGTTTTCATTTTGATGACTGCCCTGAAGCCTGACTTGTTTCTCCGGCCAGGCAACTTTGTATCCATGGCCACCCAGTTCCCTGAATATGGCATCATGGCCATAGGCATCAGTCTTACCATGATATCCGGTGGCATAGACCTGGCGGTTGTTGGAACTGCCAATCTTTCGGCCATATTCGCCGCCAAGTATCTGATTGCTGTAGCGCCCAAGGGGTCTCCGGCGGATCAGGTGCTGGGTGCCATAGCGATGGCCATACCGCTGGCCCTCATGGTGGGTATTGCTGCAGGTGCTTTCTCTGGCTTTCTGATCTCACGTCTAGGAATACCACCGATACTTGCTACCCTTGGAACCCAGCAGTTGTATACCGGTTTTGCAATTGTGCTTACCTCCGGTCGTCCCTTGTCCACCCTGCCATTGCTGTATTCGAAGATAGGCAATACTGAGATCTTCGGATTCATCCCGGTACCGTTCCTGTTGTACCTGCTGGTGGCGATAGCTGTGGGCATAGTACTAGGGCGAACCCGCTTCGGGCTGAGGCTCTATCTTCTGGGTACCAATGCCAAGGCAGCCAGGTATGCCGGCATAAACAATATGGCAGTGCTGATGCGCACCTATATGCTGTCTGGCTTCCTGTCGTCCATCGCAGGTTTGATCATGATGGCCAGGGCCAACTCCGCCAAGGCTGATTATGGCGCATCTTATACCCTCCAGTGTGTGCTCATTGCGGTACTCGGTGGCATCAATCCCAATGGTGGCTTCGGAACCGTTTGGGGTGTAACCTTGGCGGTCCTTATCCTTCAGTTCCTCTCTTCGGGGCTGAACATGTTTACCAGCGTCTCCAACTTCTACCGTGATGTGATTTGGGGTGGTGTACTGATCATGGCTCTGATATTCAATTGGGCCATAGCCCGCAGACGCGAAAGACAAGCACTGAAATAATCGAGGAGTCCCGACTATGCCCCGCATCCTGAACATCGGATCCATCAATCTTGACGAGGTATTCTCGGTGCCGCACTTCATACGGCCTGGGGAGACTATGTCTTGTCGTACTTACGAGCGCTTTGTCGGTGGCAAGGGCAACAACCAGTCCACCGCCCTTGGCCGGGCGGGTGCCGATGTGCACCATGCCGGCAAGATAGGCCAGGATGGACACTTTGCAGCCGAACTGCTGGCAGACAGTGGTGTTGATATCAGCCGGGTCCGGAGTGCAGAAGTGCCGACAGGCCGGGCCTTGATCCAGGTTGACGAAACTGGGCAGAATTGCATCATCCTGTTCGGTGGTGCAAACAGGGCTATTACCCGGGACGATATTGATTCATTTCTGGAAGGCTGGAGTAAGGGTGATTCCGTTCTCTTCCAGAACGAGATCTCGTCCCTGGCATACGCGATGGATGAGGCCCGGAAGAAGGGCTTGCGGATCTACTTCAACCCATCTCCGGCAGATGAATTGCTGGCTGGCTTGCCTCTGGATGCCGTGGATTGTTTCATTCTGAACGAGGTAGAAGGGGCCATGCTTGCAGGGGCTGAAGCTAGTATGGGTGCCAGCCAGGTTGCCTGGCCGGATGCTGCCCCGGAAGCCAGACCGGATGCCAGCCTGTCGACAGATCCGGATGCCATGCTGGCAGCCCTGCGCAGGCGCTTCCCCCGGGCAGAACTGCTGCTGACTCTTGGCGCTTCCGGTGCCCGCTTCGAAGGCCCGGATGGCATAAAGGTAGCGGTTCAGGCCAGAAGGGTGAAAGCTGTGGATACTACCGCTGCAGGGGATACATTCACGGGTTACTTCATTGCGGCGCGGCTCAGGGAAGAGAGTCCCCAGAAAGCTATGGAGGAGGCTACTGCCGCAGCGGCCATCTGCGTGCAGAAACCTGGTGCGGCTGCTTCCATCCCGTATCGGGCTGAATTGGAGGGCTGAGCCTTAGGCTGGATCGGAGGCCGATTCCAGCAGTTTTATGTAATTGTTCCCCTGACCGGCTGTACCGTTATTATTTCAGCAGTTCCATGCCTTCGAACTTCCTGTACAGTGAAAGTTCCTCGAAGATGCCGGCGTGGCGATCCTGACCGGAGTCGCCGTTGGCCAGGACGTCGGCAAGGATCCGCCCCAGGCCCGGTCCCAGCATGAAACCCTGACCGCACATGCCAGCGGCAAGCAGGAAGTTGGAACACTCCCGGGCATAGCCCACAATGGGCAGGCCGTCAGGAGTCATGGGATACATGCCCCGCCAGGTACGGCGCACCTTGAGATTCCTCAGGCGGGGATACAGATCTATCATGCGCTTGAGGACCAGGGGCAGAAAGCCGGATGTGTTGTCTGTATCACTGCCCCAGACCTGTGGCTTCGGGGTTATGCAAAATACCACCTGCCCGGTTTCGGTCTGGTAGAAGTAATAGTTGCCGGACTGGTCGTCTGGCCGTATGTCCACCAGCATGGGCTCCATGAACCGGGCCACGGGTTCTGTCACACCACCTTCGTGGCAGTCCGGGTGGACGGGGATGGTGATGCCGGCCAGGGATGCCACCCTATTGGCATCGGCTCCTGCGGCATTCACGACTACTGCCGCGGAATACTCATCCTTGTCGGTGCAGACAGATGTCACACGGCCTTGCGAGGTCTTTATGGTGGTGACAGTTTCGTTGAACCGGAACTCCGCCCCGGCAGCCTGGGCCAGGCGGTGGAAGGCGGTATTGGTCATCAAGGGCGACGCATAGCCATCGCCGGGGCTGTAGGTGCCGCCACGTAGGCCATCTGGCTTGATGCCGGGAGCCAGTTGCCGCACCCGCTCCGGGGATATCCAGTCTATGTCCAGACCGGCAGCCTTCTGTATCTTAAGCAGGTCCTTGAAAGCCCTCTCCCGTTCTTCATCGTAGGCCACGAACAGATAGCCCCCGGCCCTCCATTCCACGTCGATACCCAGTTCTTCCTGAAGAGCGGCGACGATGCGTATGGATTCCTGGCAGATCTTTATCTTGGCCGGATCGGAATGGGTGGCCCGGATACCCCCTATGGCAGCCTTGTTCTGGCCACGCCCCCATGAAGGATGCTGCTCAAGAACCAGGGTCTTCAGTCCTGCTTCGGCGCTGTACAGAGCCAGGGGTACGCCCACGGAGCCTGCCCCTATGATCACCACGTCGTAACTTTTCACGGGCGGCCTCCGCTCTCTGTACTTGCAGGATTCTCGTTGACAAGATCATGCATGGGAACCTCGAGTACCAGTGGCCTGACGGTGCCGGCAGTTACCGTTGCCGGGTCGACACCAGCCTTGCGGAACAGCTGCGGCAGGAGCACCGAGCAGGTCTTTGAACCGCAGGCACCCATGCCGACCCGGATGGTCTTCAGCTGGTTCACATCCCGTACCTCGTTGTCCTGTATGAAGCTGACAATCTCACCGGCGCTGATACGTTCGCAGCGGCAGACTATGGCCCGGTCGGGCAGATAGTCGAAGCGGGCCACCGGCAGGGGCCTGGTCACCGCTTCATTCTGGATCCGTATCCCGATGGCCAGGGGGGCATTGGCAAGGCTGATTCTGAGGGTGAGCACCCAGGTGCGGTATTTCCTGTTGTACTGCTTACGCACCAGTTCGGCTTCCTCGAGGAAGCGGCCATCATCTGCCAGCACTGGCACTCTGCGTCCTGTATCCCAGGTATCCGCCTTGTATTCGAAGGGCAGCATGACTTCTGCCCACTCTGTATCGATGCGGCGGACCAGTGAAATCGCAAGGCCCGGGCAGGCTGCCACGCAGGCGCTGCAACCCTTGCAGCTGCCTTCGAAATACGGTAGATCCATTATCGAACCCTTGATGGGGTTCAGCTTGATGCTCTTGGTGGGGCAGACTGTTGTGCAGGGGTCGCAGGGTATCTCCTCGGTACAGAAGAACACCGGCTTCCAGCTGGCATCCAGTACTGCCCGTTCACGCTGGATCACATCGCCTGGCTTGCTTTTGAGGACTTCCCGTTTGTCCAGCCAGGCCTGGTCTATGGTCACCTTCCTGCCCATGACCCTGGCCAGGGACAGGGCCGCAATGCGGCCGCCGAACATGGCGCTGGATGCCTCGGCAATTTCTTCTGCATCGCCGGCCGATACGGCTGTGAAGCCGAAGGCCTGGGCCTGTCGATACAACTCATCACAGGGTGACAGGCCGGCCGCCACCAGTACGGTGTCCACCTCGAAGGTCCTGGCCGTCTCGAGGATGGGATTCCAGTCCTTGTCCACCCCGGCTATGGTTACCCGTTCCACTTTGCCATCCCCCTCGACGGCCAGCACGGTGGAGTTCAGATACACCGGCACGCCCATGCGTACGATCTTGTCGGCATGAACCTTGTAGCCGTTTATCTTCGGGAGTATCTCGCAGATGCCTGCCACGCCGATACCGGCCTGCAGGGCGTGGTAGGCCCCGATGAGGCCTACGTTGCCTGAACCGATGACAAAGACCTTTTCGGCGGCTTTCACCAGGTCCCGGTTCACCAGGGTCTGGAAGGCGCCCGCGCCGTATACGCCAGGCAAGTCATTCCCCGGGAAGAGTATGGACCGCTCCCTGGCACCGGCTGCCACGACCAGGGCCTTGAAGTCCACCAGGACGTAGTTGCTGTAATTCTCGTAGATGCCGGCCTTGCGATCCTTGTACAGGCCCACTACCGGTGAGTTCACCAGGATGCGGACCTTCGGGGAGGCACGCAGTTGCTGTTCCAGTTTCTTTGCTATGTCGTAACCCCTGGTGCCTGCATAGCAATCAGCCTCTGAGCCGAAGAATTTGTGGGTCTGCAGGACCAGTTTGCCGCCGAGTTCTGCCTTGTCGTCAACCAGCACAACCTCGAGACCTGTTTCGGCCAGTTCCACCGCTGCCGCCAGTCCTGAAGGGCCGCCGCCGATGACCAGGACTTCGGTCTTTATCTCCCGGATCTGCGTGTGTCGTGCAGGGCTGTCGTCTTCTGCCAGTGGTGGAATGCCGATCACTGTCCGCACATCCATGCCTGCTCTCAGGGGAGTTATACATGACTTGAGCACAACTCCGTCTATCATGACCGAGCATTGTGAACATTGACCATTGGCACAGAAGATGCCTTGGGGAGCTCCTCCGGGCTGGGCGATACCTTTCGGATGCTCGGAAAAGCGTTTGATCCCATTGGCGAACAGGGCCGAGCTGAGAGCCTCTCCAGCGTAGCCTTCCATCTCGTTGCCATCGAAGCTGAAGTGCACCAGCTGGCGTGTGTCGGGTATGTCTACGACAGGATGTTCGATTATTCGGTTCATGCGGCTCTCCAATCGGTTGAGCCATATAATCACGGCGATTTTTAGCTGTCAAGCTGAAATATCAGATTCAATATTTGAAATATATTTTTGGATAATAAAATTACCTTGGATTGCGGCTTGATTTTTTACCAGTCTGGAGGAGGAAAAAACTCAGGATCCTGTGGTAGTCCGGGAACCAGGTCTGGCCAGGAAGAACCACCAGAAGAGCAGGGATGAAAGCGCATACAGTGCAGATGTCAGGGTAAAGGACGGGGCAAAGCCGCGGGTGGCGATGAGGGTGCCTGAAATCCTGGCCGAGACCATCCATGAACCTGTCCAGTTGAGCATCTTGAGGGCGTTCATCAGGTGCTGTTGCTCCGGGGGAACCTGCTCCAGTGCAAAATTGTCGGCTATGGGCGTGGATGTATTCATCAGGCTTTGCCTGGCTACAAAGGCCACCACGACCAGAGGGAGGAACTTGAGGTAGGTGAGCACAAGTATGAAGGGCACCGAGATGGCCTGGGTCAGGAAGATGGCCCAGGCCTTGCCTGTCCTGCCGGCAATGACAGGGCCGGACATCATGCCTATGAAGGTGCCAACCTGGCCAAGAGCAAAGATTGCGCCGATGGCAGAATCACCAAGGGCAAACTCGTTCTTGAAATACAGGTTGAGGTATGGAATGGTCAGGCCTGCGCCCATGCCCACGAAGAAACCAGGAACCAGCAGTCGTGCGAATAGCCGCACGTCGATCTTTCCCAGGGCTACAGCCCTGTACCGGGCTGCTCCCGCACCTTTTTCCCAGCCAGGCCCTGGATTCTCGCGTATGCCAAGGAAGGGTGCCACTGCAGAGGCCACGAAGCAGGCGCCGAGTATGAGAGTCATGCGGTATGCATACAGTTCGTCGCCCGTTGCATCCTGTATGAGATCCTTGAAGACACCTCCGACCAGGGAGCCGATAACCCCGGTGCCCATGGACAAAGCTCCGTTCAGTGCGAAGAGATGGACCCTCTCGGTCTTGCCGGAGTTCTTCATGAAAAATGGCCCGGCGGCAACCTGGTACAGGGAGGCAAAGGCTCCGGAGAACATGACGCTTGCAGCGATGGGGCCAAAGCCCTGCATGAGCCCCTGGCCGGCAAAGGCTGTGGCTGTAAGCACGGCGGCCGATGTCAGCAGGAAGCGCGAATCCATCCGGGCTATGACCAGGCTGGCAGGCAGGGCTATGGCAAAGGAGCCGAAGGCGCGGAAGGCCAGGATGGTACCAATGGCCTCCTCGTTCATGCCCAGGCGCTTCAGGTACAGGTTCAGCAGGAGCTGCACCATGTTGGAGCCTATGCCAAGCAGCAGGTTTCCCAGGAGGAAGAGCCTGGCGTTGCGGGTGAAGAGTCCGAAAGCCGTGCTGTAATCGCGGTACAGGTGCCTGAAGAAGCCCATGCTTCTCAGGTTTCGCCGTTCAGGATGGTTTTTATGAAGGTTACCAGGACCTGCAGGGCATTTTCATTGGCTCCGCCTTCGGGAATGATGATGTCCGCATGCTGCTTGGTTGGTTCGATGAACTG
>JAVEXH010000331.1:0-4121 GCA_034004175.1 Spirochaetia bacterium | reverse complement strand
TGTCATAGTTGCCCGGTGATTATCGTGGAGAGGCCACACCCGTTCCCATTCCGAACACGGAAGTTAAGCTCTCTTACGCCGATGGTACTGCCTTATGGTGGGAGAGTAGGTCGTCGCCGGGCTTTTTCTTTTTCCCACGGCATATACTTTGTCGCGCCCCCGTTTGTGATGCTTGACGTGCAATAGCACGCCTGCGCACCCCAAAACGGGGGCGCTTCGCGTCTCTGCTCGTGGGAAAAAGAAAAAGCGCTTTTACCGGAATTGTTACAGATCCTGCCATGGATGGCAGGTGTACTGCACCCGAAGATCCGCTACCGCGGATCTTCGGTGTCCATGTTTTGACACGAGGTATGAACCGTCGTTGACTGTACGGTGAGCGTCCAGAGCAGGCTGGCTGTTTTTATAAGCTCCAGCTTCATCTGGCCTTCCAGTTCGCGTTCAACGCATGCAATCGGTGTTTGATCCATCCATTTTCATCTGGATACGAGGTTTCCTCAACCTCATACCAATGATTTCTACATTATGGCGTTTATGTACAAGTGGATAACCCTTTACTGCTATTCACCGGCAGTCATACTTTCGATAGTGCGCGGCTTATACTTGAAGAAGTGATCCAGAAAGCTGGAGATGGTTTTCCCATTTTGAATCAAGTAGTTCTACCATAAGGAAGTATCCTGCTTCTCAAAGATGCGGGGTTTTCTGAATTATCACGCCAAACGAAAAGATTGTATGAAAGCGGAGAACTGGATTATACTTTTCCGCATCTAGGAGGAAGCTTCATGCGAACTCATTCAAGCTGGTTTTTCTGTTTACCATCTGTTTTCATAGTCTTATTTGTGTTCATCTTTATTCTTCTACCTGGCCCTGTTCTTGCCCAGCCTGTACAGGATCATTCCGGAAGCGGTCCACTAGTTAAGGACCTGCCTGTGCAGGAACTTCCGGTCACACGTGTAGCCCTCTTCGCGTCCGGAGTGGGCTATTTCGAGCATCGTGGTATTGTTCACGATGACGCGATGCTTTCTCTGCCTTTCAGGACCGCCGAGGTTGATGATGTGTTGAAGTCTCTGGTGGTCTGGGATCTTGGTGGTGGACAAGCAGGTTCACCTTCAATCAGCTATCCATCCCTGGAGACTCTGGACCGGTCGCTGGAAAGCTTCAGGATAGATCTGTCCGGTAATCCTGATGTAGCCGAGTTGCTTGGAAGGCTCAGGGGTGCAGAACTCGTGGTTGATACTCCTGAAACTATCTCCGGTCGCATTGTCACCATCGAGAAAAGACCAAGTGGAGTGGATGGAGCCACCAGACCCTGGCTGGTGCTGGCAACTCCAGGAGGCATCAGATCAGTGCCAGTGGATGGCATAGTTGCTTTCCGCTTTGTTGATTCCAGGATCAGCGATGATTTTGACAAGGCACTTGCGCTTGTTCTTGGTGCCAAAGACGCTGATCGACGCACCGTCAAGGTGATGCTGCCGGGAAGGGGAGTCAGGGACAGCGCCGTAGCCTATGTTATTGCGGCTCCAGTGTGGAAGGTTTCTTACCGGCTTGATCTACAGGGCACAAGCCCCTGGTTCGAGGGTTGGGCCATAGTGGATAATCCTAGCGACCAGGATTGGAAGAACGTGAGTCTATCCCTTGTCAGTGGCAGACCTGTATCCTTCATACAGAATCTGTACGCACCGCTCTGGTTGACTCGTCCGGTGCTGCCCTTGTCCATTGCCGGTACGGCACACGCACAGACCTACGATTCCGGTTTCGAATATGACGATTATGCTGCCGAGATGGCTTCCCCCGCGCTAGCTCCAAGTTCCCGAGCCATGTCCGCACCCATGGCTATGAAGGAAGCTGAGCCTTCTTATCAGGGATCGGGCTCTCCTTCTTTGGCACAGGCTAGCCTTGAAACTGCGGCAGCTCGATCTGCTGGTGATCAGTTCGAATTTACCATCAAGAAACCGGTGACGCTTGAGCGCCGACACAGTGCCATGATCCCTCTGGTGGCAGGATCCCTTGAGGCCGGGAAGGTTTCAATTTTCACCCAAGGCTCAGCTGGAAAACATCCACTGCTCGGAGTCCGTATTGTGAATACTACGGGTATGAAGCTCCCTGCAGGTCCTATCACGGTTTTTGATGGAGGGGCATACGCGGGTGACGCTTTGATCGAATTCCTGCCAGAAAAAGACAAGCGTCTTGTTGTATATGGTGAAGATCTATCGGTCACAGGCGACGACTCGGACTCCAGGATCAGCGAGACAATCGGGGTATCCATTGTGAAGGGCGTCATGATCTTTTCACGGAGGGTAACCCATACAAGGACTTACATGTTCAGGAATGTTTCTGCGAATCCCAGACAGATACTCGTGGAGCATCGCATTACCGGTGGAGCCGAACTGGTGGAACCTGCCACATATGAAGAGAAAACGGATTCCATGTACCGTTTCATGCTGGACTTGTCTGCCGGAGGGCAGTCCCGTCTTGTGGTAAAGGAACGTATGCCTGCCCAGGAGCGGGTGGTCCTTGCATCGCTTGGAACCGAGCCGCTGCTGTCCTGGGCCTCATCCGCTGAGTTGCCTGCACGGTTCAGGGGAGCCCTGCGGACAGCCATCGAACTCAGGAAGAAGGCAGAAGATGCCAGAAGGCTGCAGACAGAACTGCAGTCGCGCAGGACGGAACTGGGAAACGAGCAGGCCCGGATACGCCAGAACCTGGCTGCTGTTGGCCGGGATTCGACCCAGGGCCAGCAGTACCTGAAACGCCTGATGGCTTCCGAGGAAGAACTGGATGCACTTGCTGCCAGGGCCGAGGAAGCACGGGTGGCCACACAGACAGCCCAGTCGGCCTATGAGGACTATCTTGGAAACCTGTCACTGGATCAATAACCAGGATCATGTTCCAGACCCGTGCATAGCCCATGTTTGGTCTTGGGTTGACCCTCTGCAGACCTTATGCTGGATGACTGAACAGGGGTGACAATCCTCTGGCTTCATCCAGCAAGGCCTGTTGTTCTTCCTTGTTCATGGGGACGAAGGATGAGGCGGTTTCGAGGGCTTCCTTGTACAGTTCGTAATGGCCTGGTGGAATGGCAGCGCTTATGTTCTGGCTGAGGGTATAGCGCAAGGCTCGCCGCCTCAGCCCTGCTGTTTCCGCTGGTTTGTACCACGCCTTCTGGTAGCTGTGCTCTTCTCCCTCTGCCCAGGGGGTAGCGGCCATGGCCTTGAGGGCCAGCCTGGCAGCACCGATCTGCTCTGCCTTCTCCAGAATTTGTGGCCCGAAATTGCCTTGTGAAACCATGACAAAATTCAAGGGGAAGAGGATCGAGTCCACCGGAAAGGCATCCATCAAGGCAAGGGCTGCTTCTACGGAATGGGCTGAAAAGCCCAGATAGTGTATCAGCCCTGCTTCCTTGGCCTTGAGGAATGTTTCGGCTGCTCCTTTGGGTCCGAGGATCTGATCAACCTCTGCCATGGTCGTTACCGCATGGAACTGGTACAGGTCAAAATGATCGGTACGAAGCCGACCAAGGGACATTTCCAGTTCGGTCCGGGCTCCGGCGGCATCCCGTTTGCCGGTTTTGCATGCCAGGAATGCATCATTCCGGTATGGCTCCAGGGCTATGCCAAGTTTGAGTTCTGCTTCACCATCAAAATAGCTGGGAGCCACATCGAAGTAGTTTATTCCCCGGTCAATCGACTCGGCTACATAGCGGTTGCCGGTTATCTGGTCTTCTGAACAGACAAGGATGCCACCAAAGCCGAGTATCGAAAGTTGTATCCCGTCTTTGTATGGCCGTTTCGGGATCGACACCTGTGTAGATTGACTCATCCTGGCCCCCCTGTGGATTCAAGTATAGTGTTGCACGGGAACCCAGGCCAGCGTAGGCAGATCAGTACGCGTCACCTTCCTGTGGTACCAGGCAGATGAACTTCAGTGGTACCGCACCGGTATTCACGAAGTTATGCTTTGTGCCACCATCGATGTAGGCTACCGAGCCGGCCTTGACTGGATTATCCACACCCTCGATGACCACCTTGCCCTCTCCTTCGAGAACATAGTTTGCATGGAACCAGGTATGGGCATGGTAGGGGGTTGTGCCACCGGGTTGTACGGTAAAAACCCTGAAGAACCCA
>JAVEXH010000330.1:0-4128 GCA_034004175.1 Spirochaetia bacterium | reverse complement strand
GGGTCTTCCACCTTTGCCAGGGCAACCACTACCTCGTCGGCCCTGGTTTTGGCAATACCATAGCTCTCTGCCAGGAAGGCGTCACCTGCCTCCTGCATGAGGGTTTTTGCTTCGGAAAGTTCTGCTGGATACCAGCTTTCTCCGCCCACCTCGACAGCCCACGCCAAGCGTGTCTCTGCTGCCTTGATGGAACGTTCGGCTTCGCGTCTGGCAAGCATTGTCGACACATACTTGTCGGAAAGTTCGGCATACTCCTGGGACTGGATGGAGTACTGCACGGCTGCATCGTAATCACCTTCATCAAAGGCGGTTTCTGCCATGGCCTTGAGCTCTACACTTCTCTGATAATACTCGTTGTTGGCAAGGCTCTGGGCAGGAAGGGCAACCGCAAGAACGGCGATACACACAAGTGCTATGATTGTTGTTTTCATGGTTTACTCCCCCGCCAGTATTGCGTCACCCTGTTCCAGGATGTCTGAGCTCTCGGCTGCCTTCTCGGTTGCCTCGCGCATGGCGGCTTCGGCTTCTGCCCTCTTGGCTGCGGCAATCTCATAGACAACCATGAACCGGCCTTCAGCTTCGTCGAACAGGGGAGCGGCTTCCTCGTGACGACCGGCAGCCTGGGCTGCAGCAGCGGTATCCCAGACAGCTCTGGCTTCGGCATACAGATCCCTGACCGCGACCTGGGCCTTGATGGATTCCGACTGGGTTTTGTACACCTCGGCTTTGGCACGCCTTGAGCCAGCGCTCATCTCCCAGCCTTTGGTAAGGGCCAGGTTGAATCGCAGCAGGGCTTCTTCGGCGGCATCCTGGGCTGCAGATGGATTGTTGACTACTTCGCTGTTTACCGCAGAAAGCTTTGTGCTTGCTATCTGGTAGTTGCCTGGATCAAGGGCGGCAAACTCAAGGGAATCTATCCGTGCTTTCACGGCGCTTGCCCTGCTGCCCTTTTCCGCGGCGTCAAAGGCAGTAATGGCATTCATGTATTCCATGATGGCAGAGCGGTAATCTTCGGCCGCTTCGAACTGCCTGGCCTCGGACATGAAGGCTTCCGAGGCCGCCAGAGCGACAGGCGAACCATTCTGGGCATCCGATGCATAGGCCCGGTTGCGGGCTTCTTCGGCCACGTCCGCCTTTTCCGCAGTGAAAAGGGGAGCCTCACGCATCACCAGGCTGGTAAACAGCTCAAGTGCTTCTTCCAGCCCTTCCTTGGCTACGGGACGGTCATCCTTGTCCAGAGCGGCCTTCGCCAGTACATAGACCCCATCGGCTGTGCGGTATTCATCCTTCTGTGTGGTTGAAAGGCCAAGGTCAAAGGCATTCTTGCGCATGGCCAGGACTTCTGCATGCAGGGTTGCCAGACTTTCCTCTGAAATCTCAGGGGGAGCCGGCTCGGGTTCCACCACAGGTTCGGGTTCAGCGACTGCAACAGGTGGAGCCGGTTCTGGTTCGGGCGTAGCCGGTGGCTTGCTTGCACACCCGGACAGGATGAAGACCGTGACCATGGCCACGATCAAGATACGTTTCAGCTTCATGATTACCTCCTGATATGCTCCTTGGGGCAGACTGATCAGGCCGATCAGGCTGCCTGCCGGAAAACTCCGTAGCTCTTGTCAAAACAATGAAGTGCATCTGTGTTACTTACAATACTACCATGTTTTAGTACGACAAAGCAAACGTGTCGCTCTTTTCCGGGCGATAAACCAAAAATAAACAAAAGCGCCGCCTGTTTGGGCCAGGCGGCGCTTGGATTCGTCAATCAATGGTTCCCGCTGTCTCAGATTTTTTCGAGTGCTACCTTCCAGATTTCCTCACCAGCTTCGATGTCGGTCATTCCTGCTGTTTCGGCCCAGGCAATGTTCACCGCCAGGGTCTCGGCTGCCACGAATTCCGTAAACCCTTCAAAGGCGGCTTTCAGAGCCTCAGTGCCGTTCACTGAGAGGTTTATACGGTCTGTAACAGCCAGCCCGGAATCCTTGCGCAGGGTCTGAATGCCGCGTACCAGGTCGCGGACATAGCCTTCATCAAGAAGGGTGCGGGTGATTTCAGCGTCCAGGGCAACCGTGAGGGTTCCTTCGTTGATCACTTTGAGCCCAGCCCGCTCTTCCCTTCGGACATCCACCTTGTCCTTGGTTATTTCTATGGACTTGCCGGCTACTTCTATGACCAGGGAGGATCCGTCCAGCAGGCCGGCTATCTGCCTGGGCTCAAGGTTCTCGATTATTTCGGCACCCTGCTTCATGTCCTTGCCGAGTTCCTTGCCAAGCACCCTGAAATTGGCCTTGGCCTTGTAGCTTACCAGGTCTTCCTCGTCATCCCTGAAGATCACTTCCTTTACGTTCAGTTCTTCCCTGATGATGTCTTCCATCTCCAGGAGGACGGCACGCTCCCGGGGATCCCTGGTCACCAGCTGAACGCTGGCAAGGGGTTGGCGTATCTTGAGGTTGTGCTGGTACCGCAAAGCACGCCCCATGCTGACAGCCTTGCGTACAGCAGACATTTTCCACTCCAGGGCTTCGTCGCGGTACTGCTCGGCATACTCCGGAAAGGAAGCAAGATGGACCGAGATGGGATCGTCGCCCCTTCTCAGGTTCTGCCAGATGGTCTCGGTGATGAAAGGGGCTACGGGAGCCAGGCACAGGGCCAGGCGTTTGAGTACCCGGTACAGGGTGGCGTAGGCCTCTATCTTGTCGCTGTCGTTCTCGGAGCGCCAGAAGCGCCGGCGGGAACGGCGTATGTACCAGTTGTTCTGGGAGTCAATGAAGTCGACCATAGGGGCGATTGATTTCTGCATATCGTAGGCTTCAAGACCGGCGGTCACATTCACCACCATGGTCTCGCAGACCGACAGTATCCAGCGGTCCATGGGATGGGCTGCATCCAGTGGCGCCTCCGATGGCTCGATGCCATCTATGTTCGCATAGGTGATGAAGAAGCCATAGGCGCTCCACAGGGGCAAAATGATGCTCTTCACCACATCCTTTACGCCTTCATCGGTATAGCAAAGGTCCTCCGCGCGGGTTACCTGGGAATTCATCAGGAACAACCTGAGGGCGTCTGCTCCGTACTGGTCCACGACAGCCATCGGGTCTGTGTAATTCCTCAGGCTCTTGGACATCTTCTTGCCATCTGCTGCCAGAACCAGTCCACTGACTACGCAGTTTTCAAAGGCTGGTTTGTCAAAAAGGGCGGCCGCCAGGATTATCAGGGTATAAAACCAGCCTCTGGTCTGGTCCAGGCCTTCGTTGATGAAGTTGGCCGGAAAGTGCTCCTCGAAGTGCTTCTTGTTCTCGAAGGGGTAATGTACCTGGGCGTATGGCATGGCTCCCGATTCAAACCAGCAGTCAAGGACTTCGGGGATACGCCGCATGGTGCCTTTGCAGTCCGGTTTTTCACATGACCAGCTGATGTCATCCACAAAGTGCTTGTGCAGATCCGTGGGGCGCTGACCGGACAGCTTCTCGAGCTCGTCTATGGAGCCTATGCAGGTGGTGGTGTTGCAGGTGTCGCACTTCCAGATGGGCAGGGGGTTTCCCCAGTAACGGTTGCGGCTTATGGCCCAGTCCCTGGCATTCTCCAGCCACTTGCCGAAACGCCCGTCCTTGATGTGGTGGGGTACCCAATATATCTTGGAGTTGGCATCCAGCATTTTCTGTTTGATGGGATCTATCTTGACGAACCAGCTGGACACAGCACGGTAGATGAGCGGGCTGGAACAGCGCCAGCAATGCGGATACGCATGCAGGTACTGGTCACGCTTGACCAGTTTTCCTTCTGCCTTCAGTCGGTCGATGATGGGTTTGTCGGCATCCTTCACGAACATGCCGGCATAATCTTTCACTTCATCGGTGAACTTGCATTCTCCGTCAACAGGGCAGACAGTGGGTACCCCGGTGCCTTTGAGGGTCTGGTAATCGTCTTCACCGAATCCCGGAGCGGTATGCACTATGCCCGTACCATCTTCCGTGGTGACATAGTCGGCTTTGTGCACCCTGAAGGCAGCCTTGTCAGAAAGCTCGGCAAAATAAGGAAAGAGGGGTTCGTATTCCGCTCCGACCAGGTCGGCACCCTTGAACCTGGCTTCTATGGTGCCGGGAGAAGGATCCGGGTCGTAGCCGGCCAGCCGTG
>JAVEXH010000329.1:0-4136 GCA_034004175.1 Spirochaetia bacterium | reverse complement strand
CTGGACGGGCACCGTCATACAGAAGGATCCTCTGGTGTTGATCAACCGCAAGGTAAAACCCAAAACAAGCCTGATCATGGCCACCGCCATAATGAACATGATCAGGGGATGAGCAGACAGGAACTTTGCCGGATCAGGGACTGAAAGGATGCGTGGCTGAGCCTATGGATTTTTATGTACTGCTGAACCTGATTGTAGTGGCCTTCCCGCTGGTGCTTTCTTTTGACAGGAAGGTTGCCTTCTACAGACAGTGGCCGGCCGCCTTTGCTTCCATTGCCCTGGTGGTCCTGGTTTTTGGGGTATGGGATGTATGGATGACCGCCAGGGGGGTATGGTCCTTCAACCCTGAATATGCAGGAACCCTCAAGATCCTGGGTCTGCCGCCTGGAGAGTGGCTGTTCTTCATCTGCGTGCCCTATGCCTGCATCTTCATACTGGCCTGCGTCAGGGGCTATATAAAGGACAGGACAATCAACTTTCCACGGTGGGGGTGGTTGGCCCTCGCGGGTATCTTCGTGGTGGCAGCCATGCTCTTCACCGGGAAAACTTACACCTTTACGGTTTTCCTGTCTGTGGCAATTGCATTGGCAGGAGCGGCCTGGCTGATGCCTGACACCCTCACAAGCCGTAACTTCTGGCTGGCCATGCTGCTAACCTACCTGCCCTTCATTGTGGCCAATGGCATCCTTACCAGCTGGCCAGTGGTACTCTACGATGATGTACAGAACCTCGGCATACGGATCGGCACCATACCCCTTGAAGACTTCTTCTTCAGTTTTTCCATGCTGCTGCTGGCCCTGGGCGGCTTTGACTACTTCCGGACCCGGTTCGGACGCAGACAGGCAAAGGTCTCCTGAAGATGAGCAAGGACAAGCGGGTAGCTGTAATCGGTGCCGGCCTTGGCGGCCTGGCATCGGCGGCACTGCTGGCAAAGGCCGGCTATTCCGTGGATGTCTTTGACCGCCTGCCCTATGCAGGAGGCAAGGCGGGCAGCCGTACTCTGGGAGCCTACCGCTTTGACACCGGGCCTTCCCTGTTCACCATGCCCTGGGTCTTCGAAGATTTCTTTGCCAGCCTGGGCGAACGCATGAGCGACAGGCTGAGGCCCATACCGCTTGAACCTATATGCAACTATTTCTGGCCAGATGGGACCAGGCTGTCATCCTGGGCAGACCGGGAACGCTTCGGAGCGGAGGTGGAGGCAGCCACCGGCTCCACCGCGCGGGAACTTGAGGCCTATCTGGATGGGGCTGCCAGGGTCTGGGACATTGCCGGAAACCTGTTCCTGCGCCACAGTCTGCACGAGGCATCGACCTACCTGAGCCGCTCCGGACTGTCATCAATTCTCCGCTCACCTGGCATAGACCCCTTCAGAAGCCTCCACCAGGCCAACACCAAAGCCTTCCGCGACCCACGGATGGCTCAGCTCTTTGACCGCTATGCCACCTACAACGGCTCCGACCCCTTCAGGACTCCTGCAACCATGCGCATAGTGCCCCACGTAGAGTACACCTGGGGCGGCTGGGCAGTGGAAGGCGGCATAGTCTCGGTACCCCGGGCCATCGAGGGGGCGGCCAGGGATGCAGGCGCAAAACTGCACCTTGGTACCGGGGTGGACAGGATACTGCATGACGGACACCGGGTTACCGGACTTCGGGTGGCCGGGGAAGACCACCGCTACGATATGGTGGTCAGCAATGCAGATGTGCTTTCCACCTACCGCAGGCTGCTGGACGCCCCCGATGCACCGGAGGCTCTGGCTTACGGCAAATTGGAACCATCATCATCAGGCTTGGTCTTCCTTTGGGGCATGAAGAAGGCCCATCCGGAACTCCAGTCCCACAACATCTTCTTCTCCGGCAGTTATACCCGGGAGTTTGCAGACATCTTCGGCAGCGTTGGCCGCGGAGAGGGCGATAGCTCAGGCGGCGGAATTGGTGCCCCGGCAGATCCGACGGTATATATCAATATTACCAGCAGGACCAGCCCGGAAGATGCCCCGGCAGGTGGGGAGAACTGGTTTGTGCTGGTTAATGCCTCAAGCAACCGAGGCCAGGACTGGAACAGCATCGCAGCGGAAACCAGAAAGGCCGTGCTAGCCAGGCTGGAAGCTGCCCTGGGCAGGGATGCAGGCTTGTCAATAGAAGAAGAAGCGGTTATGACGCCAGCCGACATAGAGCGGGACACGGGCAGCACCTACGGCAGCCTCTACGGCATAGCCTCCAACGACCGCTTCTCAGCCTTCTTCAGGCATCCCAACCGGTCCAGGCGCATCAAGGGCCTGTACTTTGCCGGCGGCAGCGCCCACCCCGGTGGCGGCATGCCCCTGGCGGTGCTATCGGGGACCATAGCGGCGGAACTGGCACGGAAGTACGAGGACAGATAGAAAGCCTGTCCGGCATGACAGTTGCCCGGAAGACCAGGCGGATCTGACTTGTTGTGGCCCTGATTTCATCCAGCTCAAGTCTACGCTAGATGATTTCCTGCCCGGCCTCCTTTTCAAGGGTGAATGACGCGACCGTCCTGGCCAGTTGGCCGGCCTGGGTGGACAGGCCTTCGGCGGTACCAGACAGTTGTTCTGAATGGGCTGCGTTGCGCTGGATAACCTGATCAAGTTCGGAAATGGCTCTGGTTATCTCGGCAATTCCTGCCTGCTGCTCGTTGGTGGTTGCGAGGATCTCCTTTATGAGATCGGCGGTGCGACGGATCTCCGGTACCAACTCGGTAAAAGTCCTGTCTGTCTCTTCAGCTATGGCAGCACTGGTTTTGGTCATTGCAATGATGTCGCCAGCCGCATTCTGGCTCCGTTCGGCCAGTTTGCGGATCTCGCTGGCCACCACTGCAAAACCTTTGCCGGACTCGCCGGCCCGGGCTGCCTCTATGGCAGCGTTCAAGGCCAGCAGATTGGTATTGCGGGCTATATCTTCTATCACCGCAACCTTCTGGGCTATGGATTTCATTGCGTCCAGTGTTTTTTTCAGGATTTCCTGCCCCGCAAGAGTCTTGGTTGCCGCGGACTGGGATATGGTTGCGGTCGTCTGGGCATTGTCGGCTGCCTGCTTGGTGCCTAGCTCCATCTGTTCCATCGACGCTGAAATCTGTTCCACGGCAGCTGCCTGACGTGAAGCACCTTCGGCAACCGCATTCGAAGCTGCCGACAATTCCGCACTCCCCGTTGCAACTCCGTCTGATATGTCATTGATGGTAGTCATCGTTGCATTGAGTTGTCTGACCATTCTGTCAACGGCATTGAGGACAGCACCGGCCTCGTCATTCCTGGGGGTGGCTGCATGGACGGTCAGATCTCCATCGGCCACGCGTTGGGTAATACGTACCACGTTATCAAGGGGACGCAGGGAACGGGCGGTAACGCTTATGACAATGGCAAGAGTAAGAATCATTACCAGAGCCGAAGTCAGGCCGCTTGTTGCAATGGAAGATCTGAGAGAAGCCCGGGTGGCATCCAGGTTTTCAATCAGAAGGATGTGGCCAATTTCCATACCGCTGTAGTCTTCCAGAGGGATGATCCCCGTAATGTATACCGAACCATCAACCTCAAGTTCGCTCCCGATTGACTCAGCACCCGATACCACCGCCTTGGCTGACTCGGACGAAAATGAATAGTACTGGACACCGTGGGTCAGTATATCGTCCGAGCCGTCGGCCAGTCTGCCGGCTGCTTCGAAGACTTCCGGTTTGATACCGACGGCGAATTCCAGTCCGAATGTCGTGCGGATACTCTCTACGATGGCTGAAACCGAGCCGCCCAGCTCAACAGTGCCTATATGCGTACTGTCATGGAATACAGGGTACACGACCCTGGTACCAGGTCCACCACGACCTACTTCCAGTCCTATCACTGGTTTCTGGCTACGGTTGGCCTCGACAACAGTGGCTCTGAACGCAGACAGGTCGTCTCCGAATACTTTCAGGGAATGCAAACGGAGAAAACTCGTTGCTGGTGGCAAGTGGTACTGGAATTGTTCAATGCCAAACCGCTCCTTCATGGAGGTGAACAGGGCGGCCTGCCTGGTTGTCAAGGTTACCCTGTCTCCTGCCGCAAAGGCACCGACGGCGGTGTCATCAGTAAGTATCGATTCAACAGACAGTGAAAGGCTGTTGAGGTTCTGCACAAG
>JAVEXH010000328.1:0-4141 GCA_034004175.1 Spirochaetia bacterium | reverse complement strand
ATCATGGCAACAGGACCATCAGTCATTGCCGGTTATGCAAAATTGAATGACTTGTATGGGAACCCGATTCTGCTTATCAAAACGGAGATACCCCGGAATATTTATGCTCAGGGTCTGCAGAGTGTCTGATATTTCCTGCTGTCAATGTTCGTGATAAATGGAATCCTGTGCCTCGCTTTTTTTCTTCTGCTCAAATACCATATCAGTGATCGCCTGGTGCGCCTCGGCAAGGAAGTTGACCTTGTACGAATTCAGGGCAGCAACTCGTACCGGCTTGATATGACCGGAAACGACGAGTTGACCAGTTTTGCCCAAACGCTGAACACTATGCTGGAGCGATTGAAACGGGCACAGGAAAAACTGGGCAAAGCATCAAGAAACGAAGCACTTGCCAAACTAGCAGGCGGGACAGCCCACGAATTCAACAATATCCTGGGCATAATCATGGGCTCGGTGGAAACGGTACTCGGGAAGATGAGTCCTGATGATCCTCGGCAAAACTATCTTTCCAAAGCCTATGCCGCAAGTGAACGTGGACGCGAGATAGTCAAGCAGATACTGATCTATGGCCGGACATCACAAACATCCCTGTCGCCATCATCCCTTGCCACAATCATCAATGAAGCACTTTCACTCTTCAGCACATCGGTGCCACCGAATGTATCCATGGAAGTACATCTCGGAGCTGATTGCCCGCTGGTAATGGCCAACCCCATACTTGTAGAACAACTCATACTCAATATCTGCAGGAATTCATTCGATGCGATCGGCCAGAAACAAGGCACCGTGGAAATTAGCCTTGCTCCTGTGTCTCATTCGCATGCTCCTCCGCACCTACCGGAAATAGGCACCGGAGAGTATCTCTGCCTGTCCATACGGGATACGGGAGAGGGCATGACAGCCTCAGTCATGGAACGCATCTTTGACCCGTTTTTCAGTACCAAGGATGTAGGGCAAGGTACCGGTCTGGGATTGTCCGTAGCTCGTGGCATCATGCAACAACATGGCGGCTGGATAGGAGTCGTAAGCAAACCTCAGGAAGGAACGAATATTGACATGATATTCCCGTTGATGGTTGACCATAACACCAATCATGGTTCCGCCCCGGCAGGTACAAACAGGAATGCCGGCACCGGAAGCAAGACAGGTATCATTGAGTCTATCCGGATTCTGTTGATCGAAAACAACCCGGGTAACTGGGAGTTAGTCATAGCAGGATTCAGAAAGCTTGATTACCAGGTTGCGGTGGCCACAACCGGCCGGGAAGCCCTGGGCTTGATGCACGACACACCGGATGGCTTTACTCTCGCTCTTGTTGATACAAGTGTCATCGATATGGAATGGGCTGCATTATGCCGTGCACTCGGAAAGGCGCTCCCTGACCTTCCTCTGATACTGTGCTATGCCCCGGAGGACAGGATTGATGTAGCGCTGGCTGAATCGATAGGTGTACGTGAATTCGTACACAATCCGCCAAATCTCAGACGCCTGCTGGAGACGGTGCAGGAAATACTGGATTACACCGCTATAGAAACATCCAGATGACAGAAGCACCTGTACTATGGCTGATAGTGCTATACTGGAAGGAAATCAGGAAAGGAGGTGGAAGCATTGTCAGACGTACTCCTGATAGAGGATGACAAGGATCTCCTGGAACTCATGAAAGACGCGCTTGAAAACGCCGGCTTCAATGCAATCACGGCGATCAACGGGAATGAAGGCATCAAGTTGTTTTCAGAACAGCCTTGCAGAATCGTAGTTACCGATCTCCTCATGCCAGGCAAGGAAGGTTATGAAACCATACTGGCGCTGAAACAGATTTTACCGGCAGTCAGGATAGTCGCAATCTCCGGCGGGGGCAATACGGGCAGGGGTGAAGATCTGCTGCGTCACGCGAAGGCCTTCGGGGCTCATCTGACCATGAGTAAACCGATAGTCATGAAGGATCTGGTCGAGATGGTTGGACAACTGACCGCAGGTTGAGCATTGCTCCTGATCCAGAATGAAAACATCATACAAAAAACCGGGAAACAGGGGTCCGTCTCCCGGTTTTCTTTTTCATCCAGCTTTCCGTGGCCATCTGAACTGTTTCCAGCCTTCCATGGCTACATCAGATGCAGGGAATCACCCGCAGCAACTGATGGCTGCCTCGTCTATGGCCTGGAATACCTTCGGCAGGTTTTCTATGTCCACACTTGAATAGGCTACTCGCAGGTATTTCCCCTGGAAATTTATGGTGCCCACCCCATACTTCTCCAGCAGCAGACGTCGCAGAGCCTCCGCCTTGCCGCCGGGAACGGCAAAGGTCATGAAGTAGCCGGAATTGAAGGGCAGAGCTTTGAGCGGGCCTTTCATGGCATTGACCAGTTTGCGGGTTTCGACGTACCGGGCCTTGATGGCGGCAAAGGTCACGTCCTTCTCGGCATCATGGGTAGCTGACTCCAGGGCCTTCAGAACCAGTGCCTGCCCGGGTGTATTGGAACAGGAGATGGAGGCCCGGATGAAGGCCATGGTCTTCTGCACCAAGGCTTCGTGGTGCTTCGGTTCCATGCCTTTGGCCGCATATGACAGGAAGCCAACCCGGAGGCCCCAGACCAGTTCTTCCTTGGTGGCAGCGTCGGCTTTGACAGCAAGGATGTTTTCATGTAGATCGGCCAGATCGGTAAAAACCGATTCCGTGCGGATATCATCCTCGTAGAACAGCCCGAAGTAGGCATCGTCACACACCACCACGATGGAAGTACCTTTTTCGGCTTCTGCCTTCAGGGTGGCAGAGAGCCTGGCTGCCTCGGCTGCCTTGAGGGTGTACCCCGTGGGATTGTTCGGAAAATTCAGGACCATGAAGGCCTTCTTGCCCCGGACCTTGGCCAGCTCAGCGGCAAGACCATCAACATTGAAGGAGCCGGCAGCATCAAACAGCGGGAAGCCACGGAGGTCTGCCTCCAACCTGTCCGCAAAAATCAGCTCATAGTTGTCCCAGAAGAGATCCGGCACGATGACGGGATCGCCAGGTTCCAGAAACATGTCCGCCAGGATGGATATGCCATGGGTCAGGCCTGTTACCACTACCGGCAGTGAAACTGCCTTGCCCGCAAGCGAGGGGTTCTTCCTGAGGGTTTCCTGCTTCCAGGCTTCCCTGAGCTTTGGCAGGCCAGCAGTAGCCGCATAAGGGAATACCTCTCCTGCCACCAGGCCCGAAAGAGCATTGCGGATGGCGGAAAGAGACATGGGAGCCCCTTTTTCGGTGGCTATGCCGATGGTGGCATCCACTGCGTACGCTTCCTTCTTGGCTTCCGCAGCCTGGGAAATGATGCCCTTGGGAAAGTACATACGCTTGCCCAGTCTGGACATGGCTTTGCCAGCCACGGTGCCTTCAAGTACAGCGTTCAGTTCTTTTGCTATGGGATTCATACGCACTCCTTTTCTCAGCCCTCCGGAGACTCAGGCTCCCGGGGTAGACGGCAGCGGCGCCAGCTTGGCTGGGGCTGCCTCACGTATCATGGCCCTGGCCAGAGCCAGGACGGGGTCTACCAATGGGATACCGCAAATATGCGATTCAGTCAACGCAAGGGGCAGTTCCGTGCAGCCGAGTATGATGGCCCTGGCTCCCCGGTCTGCCAGTTTGACCGCCAAAGCCCGCAGGGTTTCAGTGGCCTGTGTCCCGGGCTGGCCGGTAGCCTTGATGCCCCAGACGGGATCATAGATGGCGGCATGCAGTACGGCCTGGTCCGCTTCGTCGACATAGAGCGCGGACAAACCGGCTCCAGCCAGCAACTGTCCATACACACCGGAACGCCGGGTGCCTGTGGTTGACAGTACTCCTATTGCAGCTGGGTTGCTCTGCTCTGTGCGCATGACTCCTGTGCCGACCGTACCGCGTGCTTCCGTCGTCTCCGTTCCAGGCAAGGCCAGCTTCAGGTACGTCATGGTTTCTGCAAGCATATCCAGAACAAGCAGTGAAACACCGGCAGTCCTGGCTATGGATGCCACCTGTTCAGTAAAGGATCCGAATATTGCAGGGGCATGGAAAGTATTGCACGGCACCCCTACGACTGCATCACAGCCACCAAGGCCGGCAGCAGCCATACCTATGGTCCTTGCCATGCCATCGGCCGGATTGATGGTCTGCCGGCCAAGAAGA
>JAVEXH010000327.1:0-4151 GCA_034004175.1 Spirochaetia bacterium | reverse complement strand
TTGAGCCTGGATGACTTTTCGGTTCCGGCGGATGGTTTTTCCGTCAGTGCCGGAGTCAGCCTCAATGCGGATGCCTGGATTCCTGGCTCCCAGAAAGACCTTGCCTATATAGCCCTCCTGGAGGCACGGGATCACCAAGCTCTTGAATATGACCGCATGCTAAAAGCAGCCAGGGAGAAGGTGGAGGATCTGATTGTTGATCTTTCACTCAGGATAAACGATCTGCGGCTGACCGAGGCACGGCTGGCCCTGGCTGAAAGAATACACATCCAGACCAAGGCGGCCTATGAGGGGGGCACGGCCACGCTCCTGAGCCTGAATGATGCACTGAACAAAGTAGAGCTACAGAGGCAGGCCCTTGTGTCCAGCCAGCTGGCCTACCTCCTGCTGGTGATCGACGCAGGGTATGCGCTCGGGGTGGAATGGCAGTCATTGCCGGGCGTTACCGGCAACTGAAGGAAGGACAGGAACCATCGACAGTGATGGTTCCTGCTGCTGAAAAGGACTGGTATCCGGTGACCTGATGCCTACATGTTCTTCCAGAACTTGTAATAAGTTTTTTCCACCTCTTCAACGGAGAGCAAGGGGTAGAACTTTGTCTTGTCCTTGGAAGCAAACATGAAACCGTGGCGCAGGAATTTGTATGAAATCCGGTCCACCGGGCAATCAAGGGAGAGTCCCTTGGTATTCTTGCCAGGCTTGCTCCGTACTTCCATGATTGCTTCCCGCAGGCGGGCAGGGTGAATGCCGGGTACAAAGCTGCGGATGAAGGGGTTGTCCTGGAATTCCTTCAGGAAGTCATCCACATTGAACTCCAGCTGGGCATAGAACATCTTGGGTGCGCCTTTTGGCATGTCCGGGTCGGTGATGAACTTGGCGTACTCCAGGAAATTGTACTTGGTCAGGACCATCATCTTGATGGGGTTTACTTCCAGAATGATCCGCATCTCGTCACCGCGCATTGTCGGATCATAGTCCGCTGCTTCCAGTTCCACGTAATCACCCAGGGAGTTGCAGTAGTACAGCTTCCCGAGTGTATCGTAATCAACATGTTCCATGGTCCGGTAACTGGATATGAATTTGGTGGCCTTCGGTCTGCCGTCCTCGTGGGGCTTCAGATCGGCAAAGGCATGATCTATGTGGAAGTACGGATGCCTGTATGCAGGATCGACCTCCACGAAGATCAACCGACCCTCGAAGTAGCGGGTGGAGCCTTGGGTATAGTGTTTTGCGAACTGTGCCGGATCCATCTGACTGGCTATGAGTGCGTGGTTAGGATGGATCACCATGTACAGGTGTTTGTCGTGGTTCATCAAGTTACCCCCAGTAATTCTTGAGTATCGGGGCGATCACCAATGATATGATCGCCATGAGTTTGATGAGAATGTTCAGTGCGGGGCCGGCGGTGTCCTTGAACGGATCACCGACGGTGTCGCCGACCACTGCCGCCTTGTGGGCATCCGAGCCTTTTCCGTATTTGCGCCCTTCTATGAGTTTCTTGGCGTTGTCCCAGGCACCACCGGCATTGGACATGAATATGGCCATGAGGACCCCGGTTACGGTAACACCGGCCAGCAGTCCGGCCAGCATGGCTATTCCACCCAGGAAGCCCACCATTACCGGACTTATTGCCGCGATGGCTCCTGGTACTATCATTCTGGCCAAGGCAGCCTTGGTCGAAATGTCCACACAGGCGCGGTAATCCGGAATTTCCGTCTCATTCAGTATTCCTGGTTTTTCCCTGAACTGCCTGCGCACCTCCTCGATCATCGCGAAGGCTGATACACCTATGGCATCCATGGCCAAGGCGGAGAAGAGGAAGGGAATCATGCCGCCGACAAGCAGTCCTACCAGTACCTGGGGGCTGGTTATGTCAAAGTTCAGTGGCGCGCCTCCGGTGGCCGACTGGGTAAAAGCACTGAAAAGGATGATGGCGGTGAGCGCAGCCGAGCCAATGGCAAAGCCCTTGCCTATGGCTGCGGTGGTATTGCCCACGGCGTCAAGCTGGTCGGTGATCTCCCGTACATGGGGATCCATTGCCGACATGACTGCAAGACCGCCGGCATTGTCGGCGATCGGGCCATAGGCATCCACCGACAACTGGATGCCAAGGGTCACCAGCATGCCAAGGGCAGCCATGCCAATGCCGTACATACCAGCCAGGGAAAAACTGCCCAGTATGGCGCCGGCAATGACGATGATGGGTGGCATTGTCGACATCATGCCTACACCCAGGCCGGTTATTATGGTAGTCGCAGGTCCGGTGTCACAGGACTTTACAATTTTCCGGACCGGTGAGGTATCGGTTCCCGTGAAGAACTCTGTGAGCAATCCTATGGCTGTTCCTGCCGCAAGCCCGAGTACCGATGCCAGGGCTACCCGGAGGAAGCCGATACCGCCTTCGAAGGTGTCACTGCCCATGACGGCGAACGCCAGGGGGAACATGAGGAGGCCGGCCAGTGCTGCTGCGCCGAAGGTGCCTGCGTTCAGGGCTGCCTGGGGTGATTTTCCGGGTCTGGCCCGGACAAGGAAGGTCCCGGCAATGGAGGCGGCGATGCCTACGGCGGCCATAAGGATGGGCAGGACCGACAACCGGATGCGGAGCCCGTCGCTTGCCGCGACATTTGCGCCAAGTATCACGCAGCCAACTATGGATCCGACGTAGGATTCAAAGAGGTCTGCACCCATGCCCGCCACGTCCCCGACGTTGTCGCCGACATTGTCGGCGATCACGGCCGGGTTGCGAGGATCGTCTTCAGGGATACCAGCTTCAACCTTGCCCACAAGGTCGGCACCTACATCAGCCGCCTTGGTAAAGATACCACCGCCTACCCTTGCAAAGAGGGCTATGGTGGAGGCTCCGAGGCTGAAACCGGACATGATGGGAAAAACGGTGTCATGCAAGGCAGGCAGGCCATCGCCGAAGGCCATTATACCCCCAGCCATGACGGCGGTAAGGCCCAGCAGGGCAAGGCCGACCACGGTCATACCCATCACCGAACCACCGGTAAAGGCCACCTTGAGGGCGGTTTCCAGATTGGCCACTGCTCCCATGGCTGTCCGGGAATTGGCTGCAGTGGCGGTTTTCATGCCGATGTAGCCGGCAGCAGCCGAGCAGAGTGCTCCGAGTATGAAGGAAGCTGACTGCAGCCGGAGGGCCCCTGTGTTTGCCACAGCCAGGAAGGTGGCAACAACCAGGACAAAAGGCACAAGTACGGTATACTCCCGTCTGAGGAAAGCCTGGGAACCCTCAGCAATGTAACCGGCAATGCGCTCAAGGGCCTCAAGCCCTACAGGCAGTCTATGTATCCAGATGCTTTTCCGGATTGCGTAGGTCAAGGCAGCAATGCCCCCGACTAGTGCCGCTATCAAGGCGGTATTGATCATGGTTGCTGTGCCTCCAGAAGGAAAGCGGAATATCGCGGCAATCGCGTCCATCACCGGAATGCAGTATACTCTGCGTTCAGCGGCTGTGCAATTATGTATCGCCGGTTGGAGGGAGAGACGGCACGGATGAAACGATCGGTAATCCTTTTCATGTTTTTCTTTGTCCTGAGCCTGGTCCTTGCCGGCTTTGCCTGGACGTACCGCGATGGTCTTGCAAGGCTGCCTGGCGACAAGGCTTTCAGCCTGCAATCACCCCAGTCTGCCTTTCCCATGCCCGATGGTGGGTTCGCGGTTGTGGATTCCGGTTCCCGGCGGATAGTACGCTTCAATGCCACCGGTCTGGTCCGCTGGGAGATCAGGCCACAAACCCTGTTTGGGCGGTTCCTGGCAGTGGATGCAGCTCCGGATGGCATGCTGTATGGCATTGACGAAAGTGTAAACTCTGCAGGTCCTATGGATCTTGCGGGCTCTGCGATTGATACCACTGTCCGTCGCCAGCGCCTGGTTCGCATCGGGCTGGATGGTTCGCTTGCGGCGGTTCTGCTGGAACGTACGGTAGCTGGCAGATCAGGGTTCATCCCTGGATCGCTGCGGGTGCATGAGGGTGTACTCTGGTATCTGTACGATGACGGAACGAGCATAGTACTGGCTGATTTTGATACAACAACGCTGACAGAACATGTAGCAGGAAGATCGGAATGGTCCCTTGACCGGGCTTCCGTGGCGCCGGGTGGGCCTGGGAATAGTGTTGCCGTAGCTGCCGA
>JAVEXH010000326.1:0-4171 GCA_034004175.1 Spirochaetia bacterium | reverse complement strand
GGTTCATATACAGGCACTATACGGGAAAATGGCCGGCAGAGGCAATCATGGCTGACAAATCCATTCATGTCGGATTATAATCCGTGGATGATTACCACCGAAATGCTCACCCGCATACCAAAAGTCGAGTTGCATGACCACCTGGATGGTAGCTTGCGTCCGGCGACCATTGTCGAACTGGCCAGGGAATTCGGCCTTGCATTGCCGGCAAAGGATCCAGAGTCCCTGGCAGCCTGGCTTCATCGGGGGGCTGGCCGCAAGAACCTTGCCCTGTATCTGGAGGGTTTTGAATATACCTGTGGCGTCATGCGAAGCAAGGAAGCCATAGAGCGCATTGCCCGTGAAACCGTGGAAGACCTGGCTGCAGACGGTGTTGTATACGCAGAACTACGCTTTGCACCCATACTGCTCGTGCATGAGGGCCTGGATCTTGAAACCATAGTGGACGCCGCCCTCCGTGGTCTTGAGGCAGGAAAACAGGCCACGGGAACTGCCTATGGTCTGATTTTATGTGCCATGCGCAACATGTCTCCCGAATTATCGCTGGAGGCAGCCGAACTGGCAGTGGCATTCAGGGATCGTGGTGTGGTTGGCTTTGATCTGGCAGGTGACGAAAGCGGGCATCCGCCCAAACGCCACCAGGCGGCCTTCCAGTACATACGGAACAAGAATTTCAACATCACCATACACGCCGGTGAGGCCTTCGGGCCTGAATCCATCTGGCAGGCCTTGCAGGTCTGCGGCGCCCATCGTATCGGCCACGGCACCAGGCTTGTAGAAGATATGGTGATACATGGCGCCAAAATCGAAAAAATGGGCAGTCTGGCAGCCTATGTAAAGGACCGCCGCATCCCACTGGAATGCTGCCTTTCATCCAACATACAGACCGGGGCAGCTCCTGATTTTGCAAGCCACCCCTTCCATGTGCTGTACCGCAATGATTTCAGGGTATGCCTATGTACGGACAACCGGCTGATGAGCGATACAAGCCTTACCAAGGAATACGGGCTGGCCGCCGAACACTTTGGTCTTGGCCTTCGGGATTTTGAACGCCTGTCAATCAATGCGATGAAAAGTGCATTCATACCCTACGAAGAGCGGGTTCGGATCATCTATGATGTCATCAAACCACGCTTTGCCCGGATCAGGGATGAATCGGATCCGTACGACTGATATACGTCAAAACGGAGGCAGTACTTGTATACCCAAGGGATTTCATGCGATTCTAAGAAAATGCAAGAGTTCAAGATTCTCGGCCTTCGCGACGAGGTAGCCGTTGCCCTCGCGTCTTTCGGGTTTGAAGGGCCTACCGAGATACAGTCCCTGGCTATTCCGGTTCTCATGGACCGCAAGGATGCCCATATCAGCTCGGCCACCGGATCGGGCAAGACCTTTGCCTTTCTAGGACCCGTACTCTCGACCATGGAACCTTCGAGCACTGCCATACAAACCATAATCGTGGCCCCTACCCACGACCTGAGCGCCCAGCTCTTCCGTGAAACAGAACGACTCGTCGCGGCCAGCGGTCTGCCTTACAAAGCTGTCCAGGCCATAGGCTCCATCCCCCTCCATCGTCAGCTTGAACGCCTTTCAATAAAACCCCAGATTGTCATAGGTTCAGCCGGCAGGATGCGTGATCTTGCATTATCAGGCAAGATGAACCTTGATTCCTGCACCTGGGCCATCCTGGACGAGGCTGACAGATTGTTCGAGAACGAAGCCATCGATCTTACCGGAGAACTGCTGAGTGCCCTCCCTGACGGATGCACCAGGGTGCTGGTATCCGCCACCATACCTGAACGGACAGCCGAGCGTTCAGCACGATGGTTCAGATCACCGGTAAAACTGGCCCTTGATTCAGCCGAAGCCCTGAAAACCAGTATCGAACACTGGTGTTTCCATGCATCATCACGGTCCAAACTGGACTATCTACGGAAATTCGAGGCATCGGTGAAACCAGAACGTTGCCTCTAGTTCGCATCAACCAAAGCGTCCATCTTCACCATAGCAAAAAAACTTGAATATCTGGGGTTTGAAGCCGAAGTCCTGAAGTCAGACAAGAATGGTGACGAGCGCCGCACAGCGGTAGCCGACTTCGCCTCAGGCAAGGTCCGCTGGCTGATTACCACAGACCTTGGAGCCCGTGGGCTGGATGTCCCGGACATCAGCCATGTGATAAGTTTCGATTTACCTGAAGAGCCTTCCATCTATGTTCACAGGGCAGGGAGAACAGGCAGGGCTGGCAAACACGGAGTCTCGGTCTGCCTCGCCGATCTAGTTGAACTCAAGCGGGCCTCACGCATCGCTGTCAGGTATGGCTTTACCTTCATGTGCAAGATACTTGAATCCGGTTCAGTGCATGATATAGAACCTGAAAATTTCTTTGCCCTTGCAGAAGAAGAAGAAGCATCACGGAAAAATGTACGGCTTGAAGCTGTCAGGAAACCGGAACCCGGTCGCAACCGTGGTCGTCCACTGCCAATGGAAAGGCCAAACTACGGGCCATCCAAGTCCAACCGCCCCATGCCACAATCCAGAGGGCGGGGGGACCAGCCACGAGGCGACCAGTCACGGCGGGATCCCGGCAGGCCATACCAGCAAGGTCACCAGCCCCCTCAGATCCAACAAAACCAGCAACTACCGCAGGGCAACCTCCAGGGACCATCACAGTCTGGCCCCAGACAGCCTGCAAGCGTTGCGGCCAATGCCAACACCAATCCCGGCGCAATCTCTTCACCCAGCATCAATGCCGACAGTACTTCCAGCAGCAACTCCAACAGCGCTGGCCGCTCGCAGCGCCAGCCGCGGTCACGGGGTCCTGCCAGGAAGCAGGGTGGACAGCCAAGGCAACAAGCTGACCAATCAAGACTGCAACCCGATCTGATCAAACCTGAAACCAGCCAAGCACCCAAAAGACAAGAGCGCCAGCGTCCTGATGCCGGGAAACGCAGGCGTGGCCGACAGAATAAATCCGGACCATCCTCAAATTCAGGTCCGGTAGCCAATAACAGTCCCAACCAGGCTTCTGATTCCATTCAGAAACCTGACTCCCATCAAGGGCCTGCCGGCGAATGACTCAGGCCTGGATGGCTTCCAGGTCTTTTTCAAAGGCTGCAATCGGTTCTATGTTGCGCTCCCCGATCGTATGGATACTGTTCAGGGCATTCTCTATGGCAGCAGACTCTTGGCTCATCCTATCCATCTGATCCTCAAGCTCACAGGAATACGGTGATATCTGCGCAATGCCTGCCTTTCAGGAATCCACAGCATGTGGATCATAGGAGAACCTAGCAGTGGCTATCTTTTCCAGTTCATCCAATGCTTCTCCCAGAATGCGGTCGTTCGTAGCGATGGCAATGCCCCTGAATTTCAGTAAGGCCGCCCTGAATTCTTTCAGGTATTTGCGGTGCGCCAGCTTGCGGATGAGACGCGGAGCTTCCCGCCTTGCAGCCTGGCCGGCACCCGCGATGCCCTGCTTGTCCTCGATTGCGGATTCTGCAAGGACAGCCAGTTCGTCAACCACACCTGTACAAGCACAGGATCCAAGCTGCCTCAGGATTGCAGCCAAGTCATCTTCCTGCAAGGATCCCAGTATGGTTCTGGCTTCCTGTTCAATTTTTCTCAGATACCGCATTGGCAGCAATGTGGCTGCTGGGGAGATCAGCATTCCAGTACCTGGTTCCCTGGCAGGATCCAGCAACAAACCATGATCAGTGGCCTTGAAGTTCATGCGCAACCTGGATGGATCATAGGAGGCCCCGAGTGCCCGCTCCAGTTCCTGTTCCCTGGCCAGATGCGACAAGGCCAGCCGGGAAGGAATGGAGGGCTTCCGGCAGTCTACAATAAATAGATACTCGCTGCTCCTGTTCAACCTGGATGCACTCTGCCTGCCTCCACGGTAACGGGCATGGTCAAGATGTTCAATCCTGAGTTCACCCCTGGCCGACAGCATTTCAGCAAGTTCGGTTGCCGAAAGATGGGCATCTCCATTCCAGCTCACTACCATTGCGGCGCAATCCAGGGCATTGAACAATTCTGCAAGAGCAGAAGCTGCTCCTGTTCTGGAGCAATAGGGCGACTTGGTAAGGGCAGCAGCTATGGGGATACCGGCCTTCCTGAGCAGACGCCCGTCTTCTCCACGATCCAGAGGCTGAGGCTGGCCATCCCATCG
>JAVEXH010000325.1:0-4188 GCA_034004175.1 Spirochaetia bacterium | reverse complement strand
TACCTCTCCATCAACGGAGAGGAAATGCAGGCCAGACTGTATGCATTGCCAGATCAATAGCCTGTCAAAGGGATCCCTGTGTTCGATCGGCAAGCGATGGAATGAAACCAGTTCGTCGTTTGACAATTGCATGCATTTCAGGAAGCTGCTTTCGATTTCGTTATAGAGCTCTTCCGGGCTCATGCCGGCTATTACTAGTTTCCCGAGCCGGTATTTTATCGATAGTTCCCACAGGCTTGCCTGACTGTAGTACACCTCATTCTGGTCATCCAGTAATTTTTTGTGTAAAGCGGATGGTATCCTGCCGGTGTCGGTGAAGGCCCAGATCAGATAATGAGTATCCAGGAGAATGTTCATGAGGTAAGAAGCTCTTCGTCGGTGATTGCCCAGTCGTCCTTGAATTCCACCCTTACCTTGCCCTCCAGGGTTCCCAGTTTCCTGGGCCTGGTTTTCAGGTATTCGTTTATAGGCACGATGACAGCAATGGGCAGCTTTTTCCGGCCAAAGGATATACCGATTTCCTGTCCAGCCTCCACTTCCTTGAGCAATGACGAAAAGTTGGTACGCACCTCTGCTACAGGTAAGGTCTTCATATAATAACTATACGAAACATGTACAACATGGTCAAGTTTGACGATAGCTCATACTGTACTGGATGGCTGTAGACGCATTTCTGGCACTTCATAATCCCAGCACCAGTGTAAGTCCGCTGTTCAGTTCGGCCTGCAGATCCCGACTCAGAGCTCCTGCCTTTGTCTCAAGCCGTACTTTGTCCAGGGTTGCCAACTGCGTGACATTGATGACCGAGTCTTTCGGAAGACCCGAGCGCTCCCTGGGCAGGTGCACATTGCCAGGGGCCTCGGCCAGCCGCTGGTTGGTGGTTATGCCGGCTACCAGCACGGTGGCTATCCTGCTGGCATTGAAGCTGTCATCCTGGATCACCACCACCGGACGCCTGAAACCCGGTTCGCTTCCTGCGGGCATGCCCAGATCAGCCCACCAGAGTTCACCACGCATCATCCCTGGTAGCCTTTCGCAGTTCATCAAGCCCGGCCTCGCCGGTTCCGGCAGGCTGGGAGGTGGTACCAGCCGTGGCTTGACCATAAACCTGGTCAAGTTTTTCAGTTACCGCCTCCCGGCGATGAGCCTTCAGGAACTCTTCAAGGGCTTTGGCAAAGAGTTGGCTCCTGGGCAATCCCATGGTATCAGCCAGCTCTTCAGCTTGGGAATATAGCTTATCCGGGATACTTACAGCGGTTTTCATATGAATAGTATAACCCTGGTTATACCACAATGCAAGAGGCAACCTGGAAAATTCAGAACCGCCCCGATCCAAGGGTAGAGCTCACCGTGATTCCCACCGCCGGTCCGTCGTTCAGCACAATGTATTCCGAGTCCTCAGGCCCGAAGACAAACAAGGTGGACAGTCCCAGGCTTGCCCCGTCGAATAGCTGGTATGTCAGCCCAGGACGCGCGAAGCCCGAGAAGTCTGACAGGTTGGCCATGACAAACACATTAAGCGACAGATCTTCGGTGAACAGTTCGGTGCGACCAAGGCTGAAAGCGGCATAGTGGCGGCCGGAGTTGATAATAAGGCCTTTGAAGAGCGTAGAGCCTGTTTCGCCTAAGGCATCAAGTACAGTGTGGGCGTCATCTATCAATTTTTCCCTGTCATCGTTCGCATACCCTTCGGCATCGTACAGGTACTGACCAGTAAGGCCGAGCTTCAGATCATCGTTGGCATACATGAACCCGGCACTGCCCTTGAAGAACAGGCTGGTGTCATCACCGAAGTCAGAGAAATATTTCAGCTCTCCGTCGATGGTAACCGGAGCTGCATAGATGTCATCCACCCATCGTCTTTCAGTACCCCTCGAGAGGCTGGCCTCTCCGAACAGGCTCACTTGTCCTATGGAGCCCGAGGCGGTAAGCATGCCGCGCAGGGGGCTGTCGTAACGGTACCAGCCGCCAACGCCCAGTTCCCAGGGGCCAAGCACGAACTCGGCCTTGGCGGCCAGGGCGGTGTCCTCGGGCTTCATGTCGGGATCGTCAAAGACTGCGTAGGCCCAGAGGTTGTTCTGGCTGCCCGGGATGGGATAGTGCGCCCGTATGCTTACCGGACCCTCCCGCTGCTCGGTGGGGTCTTCGGGGTCTATGGCCTGGATGTTCAGCACATCCGCCGGGGAGAAGAAGTAGCCCACACCCCAGGTTATGGTCTGCTTGCCGAAACGGAAGAAGACCTTGTCATCCCAGTTGAAGTCCGAGAAGAGCTCGAAGATCTGGATGTTCAGTTCGTTGGTGGTAGCAGACTTTGTTGCCACCCCGGGTTCAATTGGTAAGGTGAATGGGTCTATATCATCTTTGTATTCAGCTTCTGTGAGGAAGGATTTTGTCTCTTCAAATGGCCAGGCGCTTTTGGCGGAACCGTAGAAGCGGGTGGTGTCCGTGGGGCGGGCGTCAAAGAAGAGGCTGGCAGACAGGGCAGGGGACAGGTCGTAGCTGTCCGGCTCAAGGGAGCCGGGCAGGCCGGCAAGGGGTGGGTTTGACCAGGGGTCGTTCCACTGCCAGTCGCTGTCCAGGCTGCCCGAGAAGGAGCCTCCTATGGCCAGGGTCTCGGTGGTCTCTATGTCCGCCAGGGGGTCGGGAGCATCGGCGGTTTCGGTCACGGTTATCATCTCCTCCCCGCCGAACAGCTCGTCTTCGTCAAAGCTGAAGGAGAAGGGGTCGGCTGAGGGGGCTGATTCCTGGGCGCCTGCGGGCCAGCTGACTGCCATCAGGAAGGCTGCGGCCACCGCCAGCACGCGGAGGCCGAGGCTGTGGTCAAGGGAAAGCCTCTGTGTCGTGCTCATCGGTTCACCTGCTCCAGGAAGGCCTTGGTGAAGACCCTGTCGGGGATGGGAGCCACCGACTGCTCGGCCAGGGTCAGCTGGCTGCGTTCGCCGGGGTTCAGTTCGTCCACAATGAGGATCTGGGTGGGCAGGAGCTTGCCGTCCAGCTCGGCGTATCTGGGGTACAGGGTGGTGCGCATCAGTCGGCCTGAGACGCTGTAGGCTTCTTCCTTCAGCAGCACGGTGCGATCCCTGCGTACATGCAGGACCAGCCGCTCGTATGACACCTCCCGGGTAGTGGCTTCAAGGTCGATGACCCACACGGGTATCTTGCCAATGGTGCCTTCCTTCACGCTGGTAACCGAGTAGTCTTCGCTCAGGGTGCTGCGTGACAGGTCGGAGTTCTTGGCTTCGCTGTCCTGGATGTTTTCCTTCATGGACGAGAAGGAGAACTTGCGGCTGGTGGGATCGTAGAACCAGATGTTGTCGCCCTCCCGCAGGTAGGCCTGACCCTTGTTCACCTCGGGCAGCATGATCAGGAAGGTGAACTGGTCCTTGGCGTCGCGCCGGAAGATGCGTACCTGGGTAACAGCGTCCTTTTCGCCAGGCTTCTGGGACACGATGGTGTACAGGGCCGAGAAGTCCTTGCCCTCGAAGTTGCCAAGCTCATCCAGTTCGGCAAGGATGGCTTTTGTGTCCTGCCCGAAAGCCGCCATAGCACCAGCAAGCAGTATGGTCGATATGATTACAAAGCGTTTCATGGACGCTCCTTGGGTTGATTGCCGCATGTCACTTCTGGGTCCTCAGCGCCTCGGCTGGCTGCAGCTTTGCGGCCCGGCCTGCCGGCCTGGCCACTGCCACCAGAGTCAGCAGGGCTATGATGACTATGTTGCCCAGAACCCGCAGGGGTGGCAGGTAGAATGACAGGTGGCCGTTCTTCATGATGAGGAAGGCAGGGCTTTCCATGCCGAAGTTGATCAGCGACAGGCCAGCCATTACCACAAGGGCGGCGACTATGCCTGTCACGGCACCGGCTATGGCCAGGAAGCTGGCTTCGAAGAGGAACATGGTCCGTATGCCGCCCCTCTGCATACCCATGGCCCGCATGGTGCCTATCTCACGGATGCGCTCGAACATGACCATGCTGAAGGTATTGGTTATGCCCACCATGATGATGACAAACAAGACCACCAGGATCACCGCCGCCGTGCTGTCAAGGGCTACCACTATCTGCTGAACCTGGGACAGCATCTCGTTTATATTGAACAGGCGGTATTTCACACCTGCCCACTCTTCCTTGGACTGCTGCCTGAGCATGGCCTGGAACTGGGTGGTGGCTCCGTCGTCGTCCTTGGCCCCG
>JAVEXH010000324.1:0-4189 GCA_034004175.1 Spirochaetia bacterium | reverse complement strand
CTGCCACCGGACAGGGTGTTCTCTATGATTCGTGCATGGAGGGCAACACCAGCCATGGGACCTACCCCTCCGCCTATGATGAGTACTTTCTCGTTGGTCATTGTTGGCTCTCCGAAGGAAAAGCCGAACCCGGTACTGCCCGGATCCGGCTTGAAGGGATCAATTCAGGATGGCAGTCCGGGGCTCATGCCCACTTGGCCATGTCCAGTTCTTTCTCGCCCTTGGCTACGACCACGGTACCAACCATGTCGCCAGTCACGTTCAGGCTGGTGCGGCCCATGTCCAGGAGGGCGTCGATGCCTAGTATCATGGCGTAGGCGGCTGCTACAGCGGAGCCTTCGGTGACCTTGAGGCCGATGGATTCGAGGACCATGAGAAGCATGATGGCACCTGCTCCCGGTACACCGGCGGTGCCGATGGATGCCAGGGTGGCGGTGATCACGACTGTAGCCTGCTGGTTGAAGGTCAGGGGCTGGCCGATGGCGTAGCCGATGAACATGGCACAGACGCCAAGATAGATCGCGGTGCCGTCCATGTTGATGGTGGCGCCCAGTGGCAGGGTAAAGGAGCTGATGCTCCTCGGAACGCCCATGTTGTCTTCAGTGTTGCGCAGGGTAACAGGCAGGGTACCGCCGGATGAACGGGTCACGAAGGCGGTTATCATGGCCTCGTTGCCCCTCTTGAGGAACTTGAGAAGGCCGAACTTGTTCACTGCAAGGAAACCGCCATACACGCCAACCAGGTGGACAATGAGACCGAGGTACACCGTAAGAGTAACGATGAGCAGGGGTCCGAGTGCCTTGGCGCCTTGCTGGGCAAAGACGATGGAGATGAGCACGAACACACCGATGGGGGCATACTGCATGATGCCACCCACTACCTTGTACATGGCCTCGGCAGCACCGTTGGTGGCGTCAAGCAGAGTGGTGCCGGCTTTGGCCAGCTTGGCATCCTTGGAATCTTTGACATACGACAAGGCAATGCCGAATACCACTGCAAAGAAGATGATCGGGAGCACATCACCCTTGGTAAGGGATTCGATGGGGTTGGTGGGAATGATATTAAGCAAGACCTGAACCATCGCAGGGGAAGCCGCAGCCTTGCCGGCTACACCGGAGGCTCCGACTATGCCCATGCCCAGGCCCGGGCGGAAGATATTGGCGAAAACCAGACCTATAGCCACGGCAAAAGCGCTGGTGATCAGGTAATAGACCATGATCTTGACGCCTACCCGGCCGAGGCGGCTCGGGGCTATGCTGGCGGCACCGGCGACCAGGGACAGGAAGATGACCGGTACAACTATCATCTTCAGCAGCCTCACGAAGATGTCACCAAAGGGTCGCACAAAATCCGTGAAACCCTTCACGGTATCGGGCATGAACCCGAGCACTATGCCGACAATGGCACCGAGGACAAGGCCGGTGAGGATGCGCATGAGCAGATTCGACTTGAAATACCAGTCGAGGGCTCCCTTCTTGGTCTGATCACTCATAATTGACTCCTGTTGGGTAAGCTGCGGTAGATTTGGCCTGCTGGAAAACCAGGGTGCTTACGCTACCGGTACTGGCAATCAAACAGACAAAAAGCCACCAAGCGTCATTGTATGGCTCTTTTCTGGAACCCGATATGCACCAAAGGGTGTATTTTGCACTGGATGACGGAAGACAATCGGACAAGGCATACACCAGATGGTTTGCAATCCTGTCAGACGAGCTTTTCCTCAAGAGCCTTGCGTACCACTTCGGCCTTTGAGTTTACATTCAGCTTCTGGTAGATATGCAATATGTGTTTCTTGGCGGTGGAGCCTGCGATATGATGCTTCTCCGCCAGTTCACGATAGGTCAGACCGTTTACGATGTCCCGCAGGACCTCGGTTTCCCTGGCGGTAAGCCCATACTCGCCGGCCCTGGAACCCGCATCGCCACGGCGGATCTCATCCAGGATGCGTCTTGCCACGGTGGGGCTTATGGGAGAGCCTTCCGAGGCCGCTGACATGATCTGGTCAAGCAGGGCATCGGGCTTGGTGTTCTTCAGGATGTAGCCCTTGGCTCCTGCCTTGATGGCATCCAGGATGGTTTCCTCTTCTTCGAAGATGGTCAGTATGAGCACGATGATTTCCGGCCGGCTGTCCTGCAGCCGCCTGGTGGCTTCTATGCCGTCCATACCTGGCAGATGTATGTCCATGAGGACCATGTCCACCCTGCCGCTTTGTTCAATGAACGTGAAAAGATCCTCTGCTTTTCCAAAGGACGCCACAATGCGGATACGCCCATCCAGACCCAGCAAGTATTTAAGACCCTCACGGACATTCTTCTCGTCTTCCACAATGGCCAGGGCCACGGTGGACCGCAGCGGTTCAGGATTCATGGATGGCTCCGCTCACCGGCATGAGACCTGGGGTGGTAAGGGGAAGGGTGATGGAGAAAAGGGTTCCTGTATCAGGAGCCGACTCTATGCTCATGGTGCCTCCAAGGCGCTCTATGCGGTAGCGGATGTTGTTGAGACCTGAAACGGTGTCTCCCGGGGTTCCCGGGTGCATGCCACCACCATCATCGGAGAACCGGATGGAAAGCTCACCGGCGTCGGCTTTTATCCTGAGCTTTACCTTGGAAGCTCCCGCGTGCTTGAGTACGTTGCTAACCAGCTCCTCGAAAACCTTTCCTGTCTCGCTACGTATCTCCGCCGGGCAGGCATTCAAGGCTTCCCGGCCACTTATCCGGCAATCAAACTCGATACCGCCGGTTTTCAGGCGCTGCCGTATGCCCAGAGAAAGGAACTTTGCCGTGTCAGAGGCTATGAGGTCGTCTTCCTTCATGCCGAAGACTATCTCTTTCAGGCTTTGAACTGCCTCCAGGCAATTGGATTCCACGCCGTCGAACATCTCCGACAACTCCGCCTGGCAAGCCCCGGCCATGTTCCTGGCCACACCGTTGCAGAAGAAGATATTGGTCAGCTTCGCACCAATGGAATCATGCATGTCCCGGTAGATGCGCTTGCGCTCCTCGGCTATGCGCAACCTGGTGTTTTCCTGCTGGAGCTGGTACATCTCCTCGGTACGGCGTTTTACCTTGGCCTCCAGGTCGCTGGAGTAGCCATCCACCACATCGAAGAGCTTGTTCAGTTCCCGGGCCAGGAAGCCGAATTCGTCGCCCGACTTCACGGTGACCCTGGCGTTGCGCTGACCACCTTCCTTGCGGTTTATGATGGACACTATGTAGTTGAGGGGAGATATGATGAGGCGACCGGTTATGCCTGCTACAGCCAGTATCATGGCGCTCATCATGATCAGATCGAAGAGGGTCACTGCCTTGAGCAATTCCCGGGTTGACGCAAGTATGGCATCGTACGGCATGCCCACGGCAATGATCCAGCCGAAGCTGTCTACCCGACGGAAGACAAAATGGATGTCCCTTCCATCGATCGTGGACGCAAAGGAACCCTGGGCTGACTGGAAGATGGCCTGACCGCCGGGCAGATCCACCGGTTGAAGCGTGCGATCGCTGCTGCGTGCCGTGGGAAACTGGCTGGCAATGACAAGACCTTCACTGTCCAGAATGATCGCTTGACCATCCTTGGGAATCTCCAGGTCATCAAGTATGCTGGCCAGGCTGTCCAGCAGGATGTCCAGACCCAGCACACCTATCAAAACACCACGTTCATCCTTTACGGGCAGAACGCAGGTTATGCCCAGCTCGTCCACACTGGCATACAGATAGGGTGCGGATACAGAGAATCCCCCCTTCTGTATGGCCGTAAGGTACCAGGGCCTGTTCCTCGGGTCATACCCCGGGGGAAAGCTCGGGGTATGGTCGATGAAACCCTCCCCGTCCCCCCACTCGTACATGCGGCCATCTGCGGTACCCAGATAGATAGCCCGGAGATAGCGCTTCCTGGCAAGCACATTGGCCAGGAACAGGTCACGCATACCTGCAGGATCCACTGCAAGAACCGGTTTTGTGGAGGCAAGACCCAGGGCCAGGAACTCCATATCGTCAAAAAACTGGGCAATCTGCTTGTTCGTCCGGTCCAGGATGGTGGATGCCAACTCATCGGCAGTACGCAAGGCGTGGCGGCGCATGATGTCCTGGCTTATGAGCAGGGTGCAGGCCAGGAAGGAAAGCACCGACAGCGAAATGAACAATATGAATTTCTGGCTGATGCCCATTCGTTTCATGATGGTCTTTCAGTA
>JAVEXH010000323.1:0-4216 GCA_034004175.1 Spirochaetia bacterium | reverse complement strand
GCCCTTGTGGCTGCCTTGCCGTTCATGAAGGAGGCTGCAACAGGCTCGTCTACGGTGCTGTACTCCTATGACGGCGGGCTGGGCACGGTGCCCATCACCAGGGCATGACCAGGATACCGCTGGATACCTCCAGGCCTGCCATTGCGATGGATCTTGAAAACGACGGCCCGTCATCGGTTTACGCACGGCTTGTGGCACGGGGTACGCCGGCTCCTGGCTCGGAGAAGGTGCGATCCGAGGGGCTGGCCCTGGCTGCGCGCTTCCTGGATGCTTCAAACACAAGCGTGGACCCCAGCCGTGCTGCCCTTGGTGACGATCTGATCGTCGAGATTGCCATACGGAACACCAGTGGCGAGGATCTGACTGACCTGGCCCTCAGCTTCCGTGCCCCCTCTGGTTGGGAGATAACCAATCTCAGGCTGGGTGAGGATGCTTCCGATACCGGGTCAGCGCTTTTTGACTACCAGGATATCCGTGATGACCGGGTGCTGACCTATCTTGCCCTGAAGCGGGGTGAGACCCGGCGCTTCAAACTGTATGTAAACAAGACCTACGATGGTGAATTCTTCCTGCCGGCCATGGTGGCCGAAGCCATGTACAAGCCGGAAATTTTTGCGGTGCTTCCCGGCCGTGCCCTAGGCAGACCGGATCAGAGCACACCTGGTTCGCCTGGTGGCAGCAGGATTCGCTGAGTTGGGACGAAAAGTCCTTGGACCTGGAGAGCCTGGCTCCGGAGACACAGAGGGATTCGTAGAAAAGGCAGTCCGGGGCGCACGCATCAGCTTTGATGCGCTGCGCCGTCCGGACACGGCCCCCGCGGTGTTCGGAGCCCTGCTGTTTTTTCTTGCCTTTCTGGCCATCAACCCGATGGCTGGCCCCGAGCCGGCATACTCAACTGCGGTCTATGCGGCCGGGGGTGAACTGCTCGGGGCCGTAGTAGCCCCGGACGGGCAGTGGCGACTTCCACCAGTTGCGCGCGGCAGGCTGCCTGTAACGGCGGGCAAGCCTTCTGAGTCCGGGGCAGAGATGCTCCGGGAACAGGTCTCCCCCCGCTTTGCCGTTGCCCTGAGTGCCTACGAGGACAGCCGCTTCTACGGCCACGCAGGTTTTGACGCCATAGCCATATTCCGGGCCTTGCGTGACAACCTGGCTGCCGGCCGCATCGTATCCGGTGGCTCCACAGTGACCATGCAGCTGGCCAGGCTGCGCAGGGGTGCCGGCCAGCGGACCCTTCCTGCCAAACTGCTGGAGACAGTGCTGGCTGTGCGCATGGAGTTAACCGGCAGCAAGGACGATATACTGGCAGCCTACGCCGGCCTGGCACCCTTCGGCGGCAATGTGGTGGGTCTGCAGGCCGCGGGCTTCCGCTGGTTCGGCCATGATGCAACCCATCTGACCTGGGCCGAAGCCGCCGTGCTGGCGGTACTGCCAAATTCACCTGGTTTGGTACATCCAGGCCGTTCCCGGGACGAACTGGGCCGCAAGCGTGATGCGCTGTTGCAGACCTTGGCAGATCAGGGCGCCTTTGCCCCCGCAGACTTGCCATATTCCATCGCAGAGCCCCTGCCCGGCCTTCCCCTGCCCATGCCCGGACAGGCTCCGCATCTGGCTGCAAAGGCAGGACCAGGCAGGGTGCAGACCACCCTCGATTACCAGCTTCAGCTGCAGGCCCAGGAAGTGGCAGAGCGGCATGCCCGCCGCCTCGGTTCACAGGGTATTGCCAACGCCGCCGCGGTTATACTGTCCGTGGCCGATGGCAGGACCCTGGCCTATGTAGGCAATGTAAAGACTGCCGGAGAATCCGGTTCCTGGCAGGTGGATTGTGCTGCGGCTCCCCGGAGTTCCGGCAGCATCTTCAAGCCCTTTCTGTACGCCGCCATGCTAGATTCGGGAGAGCTGACACCGACCCGCCTCATCCCGGACATTCCTACCCGAATCGGATCCTACAGCCCCGAAAACAACCTGAAGTCCTATGCCGGGGCGGTACAAGCCCAGGATGCCCTTGCCAGGTCACTCAACGTGCCTTTTGTGCGTTTGTTGCGCAGTTATGGCATCGAGCGCTTTGCGGACCTGCTTGAAAATTTTGGCTTCTCCAATCTGTCCCGGGCTCCCGCGGACTATGGTCTTACCTTGATACTCGGTGGGGCCGAGGCCAGCCTGGTTGATGCTGCTGAAGCATACGCGCGGCTGGCCAGGGCGGCTTTGCCGGAAAAACCAGCTGATGGGGATGCCAGCAGACAGGCTGCTTCGAATTCCGCAACGGACGCTGCTCCCGTTTCAAGGGCTGCCGCCTGGCTGACCCTGGAGGCCCTGGTCGAGGTGGCCAGGCCAGGAGAGGATGCATCCTGGCAGGAGTATGCTTCATCCCGCCGGATAGCCTGGAAGACAGGCACCAGCTTCGGTTCCCGGGATGCCTGGGCCATCGGGGCAACCCAGGATTACGTGGTAGCTGTGTGGGCAGGCAATGCCAACGGCCTGGGGCGGCCGGAGATAAAGGGTACCGATGCGGCCGCTCCCCTGATGTTCGACCTGTTCCAGTTGGTGCCACGTTCTGCCTGGTTCCCCGAGCCGACGCCAGAGCTCAGGATGATTACCGTCTGTGCCGATTCAGGCTATGCCGCTGGCCCGTCATGCCCCGAGACCGTGCGACTTGCCGTTCCTGAGCAGGCCCATGTGGACGAGCCCTGTCCGTATTGCCGCATGGTCCACCTTTCGGATGACGGGAAGCAGAGGGTAAGCGCGGAATGCGCGGGAGATGCTGGACTGGTGGCGGTCAAGCGCTTCGTGTTGCCCCCTGCCATTGAATGGTATTACCGCAGATCGACAATCGGCTACCGGCCGCTTCCACCCTGGAAACCCGGCTGTGCCGTGGCTGATGCCAGCTCGGTGGATCTGGTTGCTCCGGAGGACGGTGCGCTGATCTACATTCCCATCGAACTTGATGGCAGCTACGGGAAGACGGTGTTCCGGGCCGTGCACCGGGATGCAGGACAGACTTTGTTCTGGCATCTGGACGGTGATTACCTGGGGGAGACCCGGGGCGACCACCGACTGGAGGCCAGACCTGACCCTGGCCTCCATGAACTGACGGTGGTTGACCAGGCTGGCGCCCTGGCCACCCGGCGCTTCGAGGTGCTCCTGCGTAATGATTGAATCCAGGAGATATCCGAGCCCGGGATGATCAACAGTCGGTTCCTGGGGCCGGAATATGGTCAAATGGGCCTTGTCTGCGGACGTCCATCCGGGACATAATCGGCCATGCAAACCCGAAACATTTTCCGCAACCTCTCGCCTCTTGACCACCGGTACTGGGAGGCAAACGATGGCCTTTTCGAGGATCTGGCGGATTATCTGTCCGAGGAAGCCCAGGTCCGCTACTGTGCCCGGGCCGAGGCGGCCCTGATCAAGGCCCATTTGACCATGCGGGGCAGGGCCGATGAAACGGTGTTTGCCACCATTGATGCCGTTGCCGAGGCGCTTGATCCAGAAGCTGTTTATGCCGAGGAAGCCACCACCAGGCACAATATCCGGGCTCTGGTAAACGTGCTCCAGCGGGGACTGTCCCCGGAAATCGCACCCCTTGCCCACCTGGGTGCCACCAGTGTTGACATCATCGATACCGCCCAGGCTGCCAGGCTGCGTGATGTGAGCCTGCAGGTGGTTCTGCCCCTCCTGGCAAGAGTTTTGTCAGAACTGTGCCGTATAGCCAGGGAAGAGGCCGATACTCCCCAGGTCGGCCGCACCCACGGCCAGCACGCGGTGCCCATAACCTTCGGTTTTGCCATGGCAGAGTACGTTTCCCGCCTGGGCAAGTGCCTGCCCGAAATCGAGAGCCGGGCCAAAGACCTCCGGGGCAAGCTGGCCGGCGCCACGGGCTCGTACAATGCCCTGTCCATGAGCTACGCGGACCCCCAGGCCATGGAGAAATGCTACCTGGACAACCTCGGCCTCGGTTCCAGCGAGCATTCCACCCAGCTGGTCGAGCCCGAGCACCTTCTGCGCCTGCTTCTTGAGATGAATACCGCCTTCGGTGTGCTGGCCAACCTGGCCGACGACCTTCGCAACCTGCAGCGCTCCGAAATAGACGAGATACGTGAACGTTTCGGCTCCGGCCAGGTTGGCTCGTCGACCATGCCCCAGAAGCGCAACCCCTGGAACTCCGAGCACGTGAAGAGCCTCTGGAAGGCCTTTGCACCCCGGGTGACAAGCTTCTTCA
>JAVEXH010000322.1:0-4230 GCA_034004175.1 Spirochaetia bacterium | reverse complement strand
CGTTTCGTAGATCACACAGTGCCGCAAGGGCAGGTTCAGCGGACGGTCACCCTGCCAGTCAAACTCGTCATCATCGATCACGATGCATTTCGGCATCATGGCGGCATCATCTATCTGCGAGAAGGACAGATCTGCACGGGGATCATGGATCTCATAGGCTCTGGCGGCATCCACCGACCAGATGAAGTCGCCGGTCAGGGCCTTGGCATAAGGGTCCAGCAGGATCTTGTTTGGATTGAAGCGGAAACCACGTTCAGGCATGAAAGGGCCATCTGCCCGCCAGGCGTACAGGGCACCAGGCCCCACACCGTCTACATGAACATGCCAGATATCACCTGTCCGGTTCTGCCTGGGATCCAGGTGGTATTCAAAAGACGGTTTCCCGTCTTCCGGCCTGTCGTATATGCACAGTTGCAGACTGGTCGCATTCCGGGAGAAAACAGCAAAATTCACGCCGAAGGCCACCGATGTAGCACCAAAAGGAAAGGGGCTTCCTGGCCTGGGGACTATAGCTCGTGGCTGCACGGATACCTCTTGGGCCGGCGCAATGAAAACGCGGACAGCCGGTTAGAACCATCGTAGAAGAAAATAGCCCAAAGAGCAAATGTCTGAAACCGGAGACACCTACATCGCCATGCCGCCATCAATTTTTATGGTTTCTCCGGTGACATAGGATGCCATCGGGCTTGCCAGAAACAGCACAACCTGGGCTATCTCATCGGGGCTGCCGGTGCGTCCAAGGGGTATGGAGGCCTTCAGCTTCTCTTTTGCCGCCTCGGGTATCTTGTCGGTCATCGCAGTGTCCACGAAGCCTGGCGCAACGGCATTCACCCGGACGCCCCGGCCCGCAACTTCCCTGGCCAGGCTCTTGGTGAAGCCGATCAGGCCTGCCTTGCTGGCCGAATAGTTGGTCTGGCCGCCATTGCCGGTGATGCCGACCACGCTGGAGACATTGACGATGCTGCCGCTCCGCTGCTTTATCATGTGTCTGGCCGCCGAGCGGCACATCAGGAAGGCACTCTTCAGGTTGGTATCCATCACCACGTCCCAGTCTTCAGCGCTCATGCGGAAGACCAGTCCGTCACGGGTAACGCCGGCGTTGTTCACCACTACATCCAGGCTGCCCCTGGCCGCAGCCGCATCTACCGCAGCCTCCACCGCCTTCTCGTCTGCCACATCACAGGCTGTCCAGCGTAGGGACGCTGCGTTTGTGCCAGCCAGGGCTTCCAGTTCGGCATGCCCGTCGGCCTGGGTCCGGGAGAAATAATCCACCGAAGCACCCTCGGCCAGGAAGGCTTTTACTATGGCCAGGCCTATGCCCTTGGATCCGCCGGTTACTATGCAGTTCTTGCCTTTCAGCAGTTGTCCGCTCATGGTTTGCTCCTCCGATCGTTGTCTATAAGGAAACGGCGCTGATTTGTTCCATGGTGCCCGCTGGCTGGCAAGGCACGTCGGAACTGGCAGACTTCCACAGGCCGCCAAGTACGGTACCGGGTCCTGCCTCCAGGCAGCGCACGAAACCAGCATCCAGGATGGCCTTCTGCTCGTCTATCCAGCGGACAGGACTGATGATCTGCTCCGCCGCCAGGCTCTTGAGCTCGGCTCCGGTTCCCACTTTTCCGCCCGTCACATTTGAGAAGAAATCCAGCTTCGGGTCGGCAAAGACCACATCGGCAATGAATTCCTTGAAGCCGTCATAGGCATAGCGCATGATGGGCGAATGGAAGGCACCCGAAACCTTTAGCCGGACCACCCGTTTTGCCCCAGCTTCTTTGATAGCCACATCGGTAACTGCCAGGCCGGCTTCAGTTCCGGAAACCACCGACTGTGCCGGTGAGTTGTAGTTGGCAACCCAGACATCTTTCACACCGGACGCTTTTATGGCAGCCTCGATGGCCGCTGGATCCATACCAAGTATGGCGGACATGGAAGACCCCCCGGACCGTCTGCCGGCCTCATCCATCAAGCGGCCGCGCTCGGCCACCAGGCGTATCATCTCGCCGAAGCTGATGACGCCGGCTTCAACCAAAGCCGGCCACTCGCCCAGGCTGAAGCCACCGGTACCCTGGATGAGGGCGCCGCGTTCATGCAAGGCTGTCGATGCTGCGCATTCGACCAGGGCCAGGGCTACCTGGGTATTCCGGGTCTGTTTGAGTTCATCCTCGGTACCACTGAATATCAGGGCAGCCAGGTCTATTTTCGAGGCTTCGGAAGCCTCTTCAAACATGGTGCGTACTTTCTTGCTGGCATCATACAAATCCTTGCCCATTCCTATGGCCTGGGCTCCCTGGCCTGGAAACAACATGCAGGTTTTCATGGTAAGTATCCTCCTTCTGAAACTGCCTGTGCAGCAGTCAGTGAAACAACCCGGAAATCTGCAGAAGTGCGAAAAGTCTCATCCCGGGTTATGATAGTCTACATGAAAGAACCGGCCATGACAATACGCTGGATTTTGTCACAAATACCCTATGGCAAAGTCTGCAGCTACGGCGGGGTAGCGGCCATGGCCGGGGTCCCGAATGGTGCACGGACCGTTGCCCGCTTGTTGCATTCCTGTTCCAGGGTAGACCAGTTGCCCTGGTGGCGGGTGATTCGTGCTGATGGACACATAGCCTTGCCCAGGGGTGGCGGCTTCGAGGAGCAGGCAGCCCGGCTGGCAGAAGAAGGAATCAGTGTGGATTCCCGGGGATTCGTCGACCTTGACACCTCTGGCTGGTACGGCCCGGTACCAGACCAGACCTAGGCTCCGGAGCCTGAAGTCTCAAAGCCCTGGAAGCGCTGGATAGGCCGGTTCTCGAAGTTGCCGACTTCATGGAAATGTGCCTTCAACCGGGGTTCAAGTGTCTCAGCCAAGTCATCCACAAGGTCGATGGTACAGGGTGGCGTGAACTTCCGTCCCAGGTGGTACATGTAATTGAGGGCATCGGATACAACCGTACCCGTCTGGCCGGGCTTCTGCCAGGGCAGTTCACAACGCCTGAGGCAGAAAAACAGGCAGCCTACTTCCTGCTCAAGCCTCAGTTGCTCGTATGATATCAGCCGCATGTTCGCAAGGACACGCATTGCAGAAATGACGAGCTGCGAAGCCATCTCCGGCGGGAAAAGCGCCAGGAATGACTGGTCATCCGCTATCCACAGCAAGCCACTATGTTCCTGGATAATCACGTTGACCACACCCAGTACCGCTGCCTTGAACCGTGCAAACCGCTGTTCACCCAGTCGTGTCCGAAGACCATCAGCGTCCCAGACACCCGTAAACAAGGCGCAGACTTCGTAGGATTTCCCCTCAATCAACGCGTCCCAGCCGGGGAAACTGCCTTGATGGGTCCGATGGTGGCTCGTTCTGGGAACATGGTTTTCCAGACGTTCAATGTAAGCCCGGATCGCAGACAGACGGTCAGGATTTACGATACCCCCGGCAGGTTTGGCACCGATGTAGTCGACAGCACCCTGCCAGAAGAGAACGGCTGGATCCGGAAAAATCCGGGCTTGATCTATGACCGCCCAGTGCAGGCCTTTGGTAGACCCAAGCCCACTGATCCATTCCTCCCTCTGCCGTTTTGGTACCGAGCCCAGGTCCAGGTACACAAGTTCTTCGGCACTCCAGGGCAGCGAACCCGGATCAAGCTCGGCGGGATTCAGTCGCACAAGGTCAATTCCGGTGAAGATCAGTTCCAGGGCTTTGGAACGAGTTACGAGTACTACTTTCATGGCCGTGCCTTGGTGACACACCTGGCAGCACCATGAGCAGCAGATTGCCGTGTTTTGATTGTATAGCTGAGTATCTCCCGGGAGTAGTACTCTTTAGGTGGTATGAAACAATCCTTGATGATGCCGTCGACATGAGGAGCTATGGAAGCAGAGATTGAAAAACTGTCCGGCCGGGTATAGCAGGACTCTATCTCTATGGTCTCCTTGACGAGTTCCTCGTGCAGAAGCTCGGCCGCATTATTGCTGTAGCGCAGGAAGCCGGCATGTGCGGCGGCGCGGAGCTGTATTGGCTTGTCCAGGGGATTTGCATACAGGTTGTAAAGCATCATCTCGTTCATGAATTCCATACCGCAGAGAGTTGCACTCATGTTGGGGTGGGCATACTGGAAGGCAGCCATGCCTCCATCACCTTCCCAGAGCCAGACGCGGCCGCGACGCTTTTCTATTATGCCCTGGAAGATCTCACGGAATCGTTCATAGGCGGTTCCAACATCTCCTGCATCGTTGGCGCGGACGATC
>JAVEXH010000321.1:0-4264 GCA_034004175.1 Spirochaetia bacterium | reverse complement strand
CAAGACCTACACTGGTTCCCACTCCTGGTAGTTTCTGGCTTGTGTACAAGGAAGCCAGATCATTGTACCGGCCACCGGAACAGACTGAGCCTATTTCAGGCATTGCATCCAGGAAGGTTTCGAATACGACACCGGTGTAGTAATCAAGCCCACGGGTTATGGATGGAGCCAGGTGAACCTTGTCGCCTATGCCGCAGGCTTCCGCCATGGCATGGATTTCTGCCAATCTGTCAGAATCCGGATTGGGCCCACCAGCCAGACGGGTAATTCGTTCCAGGGTTGCGCCGAAGGATTCTCCGCCGGCGATGAACTCCAGAAGTTCCTCCGTCGCTTTTTCACCGGCAATCGCCGATAACTGGCTTCTGGTCTCGGCAACTCCGATCTTGGCTAGTTTGTCTACTATCCGCAGAACTTCAACCGAGCGTTCGGCTATGCCAGCACGGGCAAGGAACCGGTTGAAGACCCCCCGGTGATTCAGGTGTACAGTGGAATCCGGTACCCCGAGAGCTTCCATAGCCTGGCGGATCACCGCGAGTATTTCGAAATCCGCAGCTGCTGAATCGACGCCTACGATGTCGACATCGCACTGCATGAACTCACGGTAGCGGCCTCTCTGGGTATTCTCCCCCCGCCAGACCTTGGCCAGGTGATACCGCTTGAAAGGCAGGTACAGTTCACCATAATGCTCGGCCATGAAGCGGGCAAAGGGGACAGTAAGGTCAAAGCGCATGGCAACATCACGGCCACCATGGTCAATGAAGCGGTATACCTGCTTCTCCGTCTCTCCTCCAGCCTTTCCGAGCAGGATTTCAGCATACTCGAGCACCGGCGTGTCGATCGGAACAAAGCCGAAACTTCTGAAAACCTTTGTAAGGACCTCGGTCAGGGCCGCACGTTCCGATTCTGCTTCGGGCATGAAATCCCTGAAACCTTTCAGAACCCGTGGCTGGATTATTTCGGTCATAACGCCTCCTTTGGCGACTGCTGGTAGACATTCATAGTGCAGGCACGGGGATTATTACCCGGCTTGAACCTTTCAGGCAAGTCATATAGCCGTTGACAACCCTGCTTCCCTGCGCTAATCATCAAGACCATGCTGTTTGTAATTGATGCTGGCAATACCAATATCGTTGGTGGTGCCTACGAAAATGGTCGACTGATCGAAACCATGCGGATCCGCACCGTCCAGGGCAAGACAGAAGACGAATATGCCGTAATTGTCAGGGTCCTGCTTGAAGACCGCGGCCTGGATCCAGGACGCATTGACCGGGTAATCATCAGTTCTGTCGTTCCTCAGCTCACATCATCCATAGAAAAAATGGCCAGGCACCTGTTCAATGTCGAACCGGTAACCTTGGGCCCGGCATTGTACTCGAAGTTGCCTGTCACTGTCATTGCCGTAGACGAGATCGGTTCGGATCTTGTTGCCGATGCATTGGCTGCCTGGAATCGTTTCGGCGGGGCCTGCCTTGTTGTGGATTTCGGCACAGCCCTCACTTTTACTGCTGTAGACGCGACAGGACGGATAGCTGGTGTTTCTATAGCTCCTGGTCTGGGAACCGCTGCCGGATCACTGTCCCGCAACACAGCACAGCTGCCATCAGTGCCTCTTGAAGCGCCTTCCTCAGCCATGGGAAGCAATACCATACAGGCCATACAGGCCGGTGTCGTACTCGGATATACAGGCTTGGTGGAATATATGGTCAAGAGGATCACCACAGAGCTTGGCGGAGCCAAAGTTGTGGCAACCGGAGGCATGTGCAGAGTCATCTCCGGTCTTACCACGGTGTTCGATGCCATCGAGTCCGATCTTACCCTCGACGGCCTGGCTTCCATGGAGAAATATCTGTACTGAGGTCCAGGTTTTTACTCCCCTGGATTACCGGTTTCAGAGCTTGAGCAGTTCACTCAATTCATCGCCTGAAACCTGGCTTTCATCATTCATGACGCCGTTGAGGCTCTCCCTGAGCACCTCGTGCAGATCGGAGCAGGCCGCACGGTGTGCATGCATCATGCGTGTCATCTCATCTGCAGAGCTGGAAAAATTTGCAGCCATGTTTGAATCCGCTGCCATCAGGCGTTCCAGGGAATCCGCCATGGCAGAAGCGATGTCAGCCAGGAGTTTCATGTAATCAAGACGATCCGCCAGATGCGGTTTTTCAAGCACAAGCTCCCGTATGCGCCGGAAAGAGCTGTCGGTGATACGGGCAACCGCAGCTATCGTATCGCCGAGAATCTCCGGATCGGCTTCCAGCCTGGCAGCGTCTGCCATGAACCGTGAAAGGCTGTTGATGAGGAACAAGTCATCCTGATAATGCAATACTTGAGACATGCAGCCATTCTAGTCTGACGCGCCCCCTGCGGTAAAGGGACAGAGCATGGAATTCGCTCGCCATAAGCCCTCAGTCTATCCATAGCCGCTTGATGCTCGACCACGTTTTTCACTATAATACCGTGATTTGCATGCCGGAAGCCTCCTTCGGGAGGATCCAGCCAGGCATCTCCTTATCCGTCCGGTATGGATGGATCATAGACCATAGGGAGGACTCATGAGACCTTACGAACTTGTTACGATCTTTCCGGCGGAAGAGGATATCTACCGTCCCGCGAAAGAATCAGTCGCTGCCGAGCTGAAAAAGCAAGGCGCGGAAATCGTCCGTGAAGACGAGATGGGCGAGCGCCAGCTTGCATATATGATCAAGAACCACCAGCGTGGACGGTATGTCCTTCATACCATAAACATGGCACCGGACAAGCTGATCGCAGCCGAGAAAGTCTTCAAGCTGAACACCGGTATCCTGAAATATCTGTTCGTCCGTCTGGATGACTGACAGGGGGCGATATGGCCGATCTGAGCATAGCCGTCCTTGTCGGGAGACTGACCAGGGACGCTGAACTGAAGTACACCAACTCAGGCCAGGCGGTCTGTCATTTTTCCGTTGCCACCAGTTCACGGCGTAAAAAAGGCGATCAATGGGTCGACGAAGCCAGCTTCTGGGAAGTCGATCTATGGGGGAAGCAGGGCGAATCCATCAATCAGTACCTGACAAAAGGCAAACTGGTAGCGGTGGAAGGAGCCATGCGCCAGGATCGATGGGAACAGGATGGCCAGAGCCGCATGAAGGTGATTGTCAATGCAAACACCGTTCAGCTTCTTGGCAGCGGCCAGGGTTCCGGCAGCAGTGGTGGCCAGTCATATGGTGGCCAGAGCACTGGTTCCTCCGGAGGAAGCCAGCAGCCCTCAGATGGCCGTGAGTGGCAAGGCCGGGATTCATCACGATCCCAAGGCCCTGCTCCAAAGGCACCCGAGTCCGACGATTTCTCGGACGATATACCGTTCTGATTACGGTACATGCCTGAAATGGCATATAACTGAAGGAGTAATACGATGTCCGATATGAACCAGAACAGGGATGACCGGTCTTCGCGCGGTCAGGATGATGAACCCCGCAGGGATGGCGACGATCGCGGTGGCCGTGGTGGACGCAAAGGCTTTTTCCGCAAGAAGGTCTGCCGTTTCTGTTCACAGAAAGTAAAGATCGACTACAAGGAATATGACATGCTCCGCCGTTTCGTCACGGAGCGAGGAAAGATCCTTCCCCGTCGCATCACCGGAACCTGCGCCAAGCATCAACGCCGGGTAGCCATGGCCATCAAGCGTGCCAGGGCAATTGCCTTGCTTCCCTACGTAGCGAAATAAGCGAATCCGAATTTGACCTTGTCACCGCTTGCCAGGCGATATCTTGTTCCCATACTCCTCGGAGCCTTGTCGGCTGTGCTTTACAGTACAGTCATGGCAGCGCCTGTCTTTCTTGTACCAGTGCAGGTGTCAGGGGTCAGGTCCGGGTTCAGGATGATGATGACCAGCGCTTTTTCAGCTTTGGCCATCATCATAATCTGGCAGTTTTCTCTTCTAGCACACGCTGGAGCATTGGGTACCGCTACGGCTGCACTCACTGCAGCATCCCCGGCAGCCCTTCTGCTTGCCTTGGTCATGCTTGCCTGGCCTCGATTCGCACATGTTCCCTTTGTATACAGGGCTCTTGGTTCCGGCTTTGCAGCTGCACTGCTCTCATATCCTACGTTCGCCTTTGCAGCGGCAGATCCAGCCATACAGTCTTTGTTCGAAGAAACCTTCAGCAAGACAATGCCCGGGCTGGCCCAGTCAGGAGTAGAAGCTGTTGAACTGTGGGACATGGTCAGATATGTTGTTGCTTCAAGCTTCGGGGCCATACTGCTGGTGTTTGTGCTTTTCAGTTCCTGG
>JAVEXH010000320.1:0-4281 GCA_034004175.1 Spirochaetia bacterium | reverse complement strand
TGGATGCCATGATGATACCTGCTCCGGGTAGTGCCGGTACATACGATGATCTGATCATGGTACGGAAGGACAGAATCATCGGTGTCCTGTCCGAAGCGGGTGGACAGGGACTTCGGGCGGCCCTGGTGCTGGTCATGCTGAAATCCTTGTTGCATGTCCTTGGCAAAACCGACAAGGATATGGCTGCCGTCCTCAACTGGGCCAATCGGGTTCTGCATGGAATCATCGACGCCGGCCTGGCGCCTTCTGTCGGGGTTGTGTGTCTGAATCCGCTGACCCGCGAGCTTGAATATGCCAATGCCGGACGGATGTCCCTGCTTGTGTACCGCCAGGGTACCAAGTCGCTTGATTACATATCCAGGACCAGTGTTCCGATAGGCAAGGAGAGGGCTGTCGACTATGAACGTATCCGTCTGCAGTTGGAACCTGGAGACCTGGCAGTCCTGTGCACTGATGGGGTAACCGCTTGCCAGGATGGCCGGGGGAATGAGTTTGGTCGCAGCGCAGTGGGAAGAGCGGTGGTCAGACACGCCGATTCAGATGCAGTAACAGTGACGGCAGGAATACGGAGTGCGCTTTCAGCCTTCGGTGAGGGAACCATACAGCAGTCTGACCAGGCAGTATTCGTATTCAAACTGGAACAGTCCTAAGAAGGAGCGTTTTGATGGAGCTCAAGATAAGGAAATTCAGCAGTAATTACATAATCGATGTGAATGGAGGGATGGATCTTTATAATTCGTACAAACTCAAGGAAATGGTCACGAAAATGCTCGAGAAGAAAGTCGAGAATTTCATAATCAATCTGGAAAATGTCGACTACATCGATTCCAGCGGAATCGGCGCGCTTATCTCGATCTGTTCAACGATAAAGAAAATGAATTTCAAGCTCATAATCACCAATATCCATGGCACGGTAAAAAAGGAAATAGAACTAACCAAGCTCATGGGTTACTTCCCCAGTACCAACAGCATCGATGAAGCTCTTCTCCAGATCGAAAACTGACTCTCTTTCCTCCCAGCACCCGAGGTGTCTCCTCTGTGTGCCAGATGGTGTACGGAGAACCGGCGAGTACCCAGGGGGTGCCAGGTGTTTCCAGTGTGTGCCAAGGGGTTCAGGGTGTGTGCAGGCGGATACCTTCTACGGAATCGGATTCTTCATCAGTGAAGGGACGCCCATACAGGTATTCAAACAGGAATCTGAAATCTTCAGGGGCCATCACAGTGAACTCGATGCCGAAGAAACCTTCCTGACCACCGACATAATGTCTACGTATCACCCCTGCAGCGTCTATGTTCCTGCGCTTTGATGCCAGCCGTACCGTTACCGGCAGGTTTTCCTTGAGGGCCTGGATCAGCTTGGGATCCTGGCAGGCAAACAACAGACCGCCGGCCGATACATCCACCACCTGGGTTCCATAGTCTTCAGTCAGCCGTGGTGAATCCTTGAAATAGCCGTGCAGCTTCAGCGACCATGCAAACACCCTGGCAAAGGACATGAAGGTTTCTACAGCCCGCAGGTCAAAGGATGGCTTGCCGGTCTGTTTGTTGATGATGGTTGCGCACCCGATGGCATAATCCTGGAAAAGTATTGGTACGAGAAGTTCCGACAGTATACTGGCGTTCCGTTTGGACCGCTCCAGCCGGACCAGTTCATCCTCTGCATATCCTTGTTCCATACCGGATTCCATGAACCATGAAATGAAGTCGTCCCTGGTAAGGATGGTCCGCTCGGCAAAAGGATCTGATTTGGGTACGCCACCCATACCTGTGGGCAGGTAGAAACACCGTCCCGTTTGTGATGACAGGCGCTCTTCGGGACTGACCGGTTCGCGGTCTTTGTACATCACGATCCCACGTTCACTCCCGAGGGCCAAAGCCTTCCGCTCGAACTCGAGCATCAGGCCTTTCAGATCGGCAGGATTGAAATCCGGAGAGGCCTGGGGTTCGACATCAGGATTGAAAGCCGTGCTGGCCGGGAAGTCAAGGTCATATCGTTCGCCGGCAAATGAAAAGGATGCAGCCAGATCTCCGGGAGGTGCCAGCCTGGTATATCGGCGGCTGAGATTTTTATACATCGTGTCAGGGATGGCCGCCACAAAGCGTCGCTCACCCGGTTCGGTTATCCGGGTCTTGAAGGCTATGGTCTGTCCCCGTATGTTGTAATGAAAGTCGTAACTCACACCCTTGCGCAGCAATCGCAGGGGTATTTCATGGGCAAAACCCACGCCTGTGGCTGATACATCGGCAATCCGGACTGCCCATTCTCCTCCACCGGTTCTCATGGTTATCGAAGCACCTTCGCGCTTGGCCGTATTCAGGAGGAATTCCTTTTCGATGTTCTTTACCAGGGTTGCCATGTTCTTGTTCCGCCGTGTTCTGTGTTCGTGGGTTGCTTCAGCGAGCCATACTGTGTCACGTGGATTGAAAAAATCAATACTGATCGACAATTCATTCCATCAAATTCCGCGAATAACCATAAGGATCCCAGAGTTCATTTCTGGTGACTGGTTTGTCCAGCTCTGCCAGATCAAGGTCAAGCTGCTCTATCAGCCAGCTTCCATCCTCATCGGCTCCGAGGATAGCCAGGCCATCCGCAGAACCAGTTTCCGAAAACAACCGCAGGGCTACCGCGTATCTTGTGCCGGGCAGGCGTCTGAGTTCGGAGTAGCGCACCGTGGTGATAGCCGGAGCCGCATCCAGGGCTGGGTCGTACAGCAAGCTGGCCAGTACTAGTCCCTGGCTGCTGAAGCCAGCGGTTTCAAGATTTTTTCCGGTCAAGGCTTGTGCAAGGCCATCGAGAAGCGGTGTGATTGATTCGGGGTCAAAGGTCCTGTCCATCAAAAGACCTAATTCAAAATCGGCCGGCCTTATCCCGTTAAAGGGTTGGGAAACCAGGAAGCGGTCATGCCCTGCCAGAGATCGTGAAGGCTGGACAACCACTGGCTTTGCATCAGGAGTATCTGCTGTGGTTCCAGGTGCTTTCGCCGCCACCCCAGAGGTTTTCATAGGCGTTCCGGAAGCCCTGCTTGCACTGGATTGTTGCGTGGACAGAGCTGTAGACTGGGCCGTGGACTGGGAGGTGGACTGGGAGGTGGACTGGGACGCAAACGGAGGGGCTGGTTCCTGGCTGGGGATGGAATCCTTGCCAGTCCTGGTGGCACTTCCATTGCCGCAGGCCGAGAGAGTCAAGATAAGGATAATCATGAGCGGCAGGATCTTGCGCATAGGTACCTCGCAGTATCGCCTGCAAAGCGGACTTCTGGCAATCCGCTGGCTGCCTGCGTTGATCCGGGCATGGCTACCGGTATATCTTGCAGATACAGTGAAAATGGCTACACTGATAGCCACAGCCCATCCATCGCTGTGGTATGATAGGGTAGACGCATTCAGTGTGCATGTGTAGCTGATTCCCGGAGGAGCAATCATGGAGATCCACAATCTCATGGAAGATCTGGTATTGGATACGGTGAATGAGCTTTTCGATTCCAAGGAGAAGGGAAGTGCCGGTTCCTGGTGTACCTGCGGACAATGCCGCCAGGATGTGGCCTGTTTCGTGCTGAACCGGTTGAAGCCGGAGTACGTGGTATCCGGCCGCGGTGTGGCCTATGTAGAGCAGGATTATGGTGAAAAGCTGCAGAAAATTGCTGATGTAGTGTCCATGGTCAGGGAAGGCTGGAGCAAGGTCAATGCAAGCAAGCGACCGAACCACCCTCATACTCCTTCGGTAGACGAACAGGCAGAGATTGCTGGTCCCGTTTTCAATATACCACCCATCATGGGGCGGCTTTTCAACGGTTCCAACTTCGAACCAATATCCAACATTGTCATAGAACTGTACGATGGTGAAAACCTGGTGCCTATGATGGATTCAAATTGGCAGAACCCCTGTTCCATTGTCGAACATACTGCAGGAACCTTCATTTTCTGGCCCCATCCGGTGCCGTGCACCGCACTTGATGAGACAAGAGTGTTTTCCTACGAAATAAGGGCCGGGATTCCGGGATTCGAGGACCTCAAGCATTTTGTGGAACTTGAAGTTGTCTCATCGCCGGCAGCCTGCATGCAGTTCTCCATGCACGCCGTTCATCACCTTGCAGACCTGGTAGTTTTCCCGAAATAGAAGATTCTTCTTGTTCAGCCGTAGCTCGGCAGTGTATGGAAGGATTCAGCCGAACCTGATCAGGTCCGCCAGTTCCGAAGCCGGCACCAACTCCAGGTAGTGAAGGGAGTCGGTGCTGCCACGTTCCTCGATATTCCGTATCCTGAAAACCCTGTAGGCTA
>JAVEXH010000007.1:0-20696 GCA_034004175.1 Spirochaetia bacterium | reverse complement strand
AGCCAGCTTGATGGCCCGGGCGCCGCCGTCGCCGGATGGATCAGGCGAGGTCAGATGGTATCCATCGCAGGATGCACCATAACCTGCCAGTTCGGCATGGACGCGAGCACCGCGCTTCCTGGCATGTTCCTCGCTCTCCAGGATCATGATGCCTGCGCCTTCGGCTATGACAAAACCGTCGCGGTCCTTGTCGAAGGGCCGTGAAGCCTTTTCCGGTGTATCGTTGTAGGCCGTGGACAGGGCCTTGAGCATGCAGAAGCCACCCATGGCAAAGGCACTGATGGCACCTTCGGTGCCGCCGGCTATCACGACATCAGCCCTGCCGGCGCGTATCATATCCATAGCCATGCCTATGGCATCGCTGCCCGAGGCGCAGGCTGTGGCTGCGGTTATGGCCGGACCCTTGAGGCCCAGTCGCATGGCCACGTTGCCGGCTGCCTCGTTCAGGATCATCATGGGCACTGTCATGGGCAGCATCCGTGAAGGGCCGGATTCCAGCAGTTTCTTGTGGCTCTGCTCGAAGATCTCAATGCCGCCTACACCGTTGCCCATCATCACCGCTATACGGTCAGGGCCGTCGTGGCCATTCTCAAGTCCGGAGTCATTCCAGGCTTGTACTGCCGCAGCCACCGCAAACTGGGTAAAAAGGGCCATCTTCCTGGCTTCCTTTTTTTCCATGTACAAGCCGGGGTCGAAATCCTTCACCTCGGCGGCTACTTTGGAGTCCATGGTGGACGCGTCGAAACGGGTCACTTTCCCGACGCCGCTCTTGCCTGCCTTGATGGAAGCCCAGAACGTATCGATGTCATTGCCTATGGGTGTTACCACCCCCATGCCTGTGATTACTACCTTCTTCATGCAGAATCTCCTTTTATCGGTCTGGACTGTCTTTTCAGGCAATCCCGGCTTACCAGCGTATGATGGCTCCACCGTAGGTGAGGCCGGCGCCGAAGCCCATAGTCATTATCAGGTCTCCCTTGGCAATCAGCCCCTTCTGTACCATCTCGTCGAGGGCTATGGGTACCGAGGCGGCGGATGTGTTGGCGAACTCTTCTATGTTCATATAAAAACGATCGTCGGGCAAGCCGAAGCGTTTGGCCGCTGCCTGCACGATGCGTGCATTGGCCTGGTGGGGTACTATCCATTTGAAATCCTGGATATCCAGCCCACTCTGGGTCATCAGATTGGTCATGACATCCGTTATGGCTTTGACCGCAAACATGTAGACTGCCTTCCCATCCATTTCAAGCTTGGTAGGTAGGACGTAGTCACCTTCCCGGGAGAAAGTCTTGCCGCGCAGGGGTTGCCTCAGGTACAGGCTTGCCGCTCCCGATCCCTTGGCGCGAAGCCAGGAGGCTATCATGCCGCTCCTGTCGTTGGCGGCACTGGCTTCCTCGCCTTCCTCATACTCGAGTACCGCGGCGCCTGCACCATCACCGAACAGTACACAGGTTGACCTGTCGTCCCAGTCCATGATGCGTGAAAGAGTCTCGGCTCCGATCACCAGCGCCTTGGTTCGGCCGTTGCGGCCAAGCATGGAAGCGGCTACATCCAGGGCATAGATGAAGCCGGTACAGCCTGCATTTACATCCATTGCGGCGGCGTTCACAGCCCCCAGTTTGTCCTGCACGATACAGGCTGCGGCGGGAAATCCGAAGTAGTCCGGTGTCACCGAGGCCAGTACTATCACATCTATGTCTTCGGCCTTGAGCCCTGCCTTTTCAAGCGCTGCGGTGGCAGCCCCTACAGCAAGATCGCTGGTCAGTTGCCCATCTTCTGCATAATGCCGGCTGCCGATGCCGGTATGGGAACGTATCCACTCATCCGTCGTATCGACCCGTTTGGCAAGTTCCTCGTTGCTTACTCTCATCGTCGGGATGAAGGATCCCGTAGCGGTAATTTTTACCGACATTTTTTCGCCTCCTTGACAAATATAGCTTAAAATGTCATGAAGATCATGACGTATCCCGCAGATAGTGTCAATATGGATGATTCGATAACTTAGAACCTGAACATACGGAACATGAAAAAACCCGGAACCAGATGGTTGCCCTCTGGTTCCGGGTTGCTGTTCTTGTAGTCTCATGGCAGCTGGAATAGCCGCCTGTGCGGTTGCCTGGAAATCTAGTTTGTGCTGACCGCTTTGCCTTTTGCTGGCAGGTACGCTGCAAGCAGGGCCAGGATGGCGGATGCTGCCAGCCCGGCCATGGGCAACAGTTTGGCTGCCATGGTTCCTTCCTTCATGAAACTGCCGCCCAGGCCAAGGGCATAGCCGCTTATCACTGCAGCCAATGCCAGGCCGGGAGCCAGCCTGCGCTTGCCGACCAGTACAATAGCCACAAAAAGGGCGGGAACGATGCCTGCTGTGTAGCCGTTGTAGGTCTTTATCAGGATGCCGATGATGTCAGTCTGGAACAGGGCTATGAAAGCGGCGATAGCACCGATGATGACAGTCCACAAGCGGACACCGGCTACCGATTTCCGGTGTATCAGGTCGTTCTCCAGGATACCCGCCGCAGTGAGAAGCACGGTATCACCAGTAGATAGTATGGCCGCAAGGAGCCCGAAGATCAGCATGCCGCCGAGTAGGGCGGGCAGGCTGTTCCTGGCCATGAAGTTCAGGGGATCCACCCCTCCGAGGTCAGTGATGGATGCCCTGGCCCAGAGGCCCACAAAGGTTATGGCCAAGGCAAAGGCCAGCATCCCGAACCCGGACATATAGGAACTCTTTCTGGCATTGGCAGCGCTGTCAGCCGACAGTATACGGCTGAACATCATGGGGCAGATGAAGTACGAACCTCCCAGCACCACTACATAGTAGAGGAGGTCCAGGGCATCGAAGTTGGCATTGAAGATCTCGACCTGCACCGACCCGGCAGGGGGAGGGGAACCAACGAACAGCCAGCCCAGCACCAGCAGCAAGGAGGCTGCCAGGAAGCCGAACTGGAACAGGTCGGTGCGCAACACCGATTTCTGCCCGCCTATAAGCGTGTAAACCACCATGAAGGCCGCAGCGGCCAGTACCGCCGGCTGGTGTGCCATACCGGTTATCGCTGTTACCACCTTTGCGGCTGCCACGAACTGGGCTGTAGCTATGCCAGTCCAGGTGAACAGGATGATCACCGAGGTCAGCACCCGCATGGAAGGCCCGATCAGCTTGTCAGCCAGATCGGGCAGGGTTACTGCCTCGGTGGCCCGTACCTTCTCCGACAGCAGGGCACCCTGCAGGAAGTGGGCTATGCCGCCGGCGGCAACGAACCAGAAGGCAGGGAAGCCTATGTTGTAGGCCCGGGTCACCGTCCCGATGGTGATTCCGCCACCGATGGTCGATGCCAGCATGGAAGCCACAACCAGGATCCGTTTCTGGGACCGACCGGCCACCAGGAAATTGTCCATGGTGTTGGCATACTTCAGACTTGCAAAAGCGACGCCCAGCAGGACCAGTCCATACAGGGCAAGCAATACAGTGGGTAACATGAAACACCTCCAGCTTGCGGAATCGTGTACAAGCTAAAGTGTATCGAAAAGTGTATTGGTTGTCTAGGCCACCACCCCAACCATTTCCTTGAACCTGGCTTCGTCTATGGTTTCCTTGTCCAGCAGTTCATCGGCAAGGGAAACCAGAGTAGGGCGGTGTTCGGTAAGGATGCGCTTGGCCTCTTCGTACCGCAGCGCCAGCATGCCTGCCACGGTCTCGTCGATGTATTTCTGGGTTTCCTCACCATATTCGCGGGCCATCATCTGCTCGTTGCCAGGACCTAAGAGCCCTGCGCCGCGCTTGGTGAGGGCTACGTTTCGGTAGCGTTCGGACATGCCGTAGTCGGTGATCATGCGCCTGGCTATGTCGGTGGCCCTGGTTATGTCGTTGCTGGCTCCGGTGGATATCTTGCCGAATACCAGGTCTTCCGCCGCCCGCCCGCCGAGCAATACATCTATCTCGCCTACCAGCTTGTCCTGGGTCACTATGTAGCGGTCTTCTATGGGCACCTGCAGGGTAAAGCCAAGGGCACCGAAGCCGCGGGGTACTATGGTCACCTTCTGCACGGGGTCGGAATCCGGGGTAAAGGCGGCTACCAGTGCATGACCGGCCTCATGGTAGGCAATGACCTTGCGTTCCTCGGGATTCATGACCCGGCTCTTCTTCTCAAGGCCGGTCATTATCTTCTCCACGGCCTTCTCGAAATCCCTCTGCTCCACCTTTTTGCGGCCTGCACGCACTGCCAGCAGGGCTGCTTCGTTGACCACATTGGCCAGGTCTGCTCCCACGAAACCGGGGGTGCTGCGTGCTACTTTCTTCAGATCAACAACAATGTCCAGTTTTACCGTCTTGGCGTGTATGTTGAGTATGGCCTCACGGCCGACCAGGTCCGGCCGGTCAACGGCTACCTGCCGGTCAAAGCGGCCAGGGCGCAGCAAAGCGGGGTCAAGTACATCCGGCATGTTGGTGGCCGCCAGTATGATAAGGCCGCTGGTTGCGTCAAAGCCGTCCATCTCCACCAGCAACTGGTTCAGGGTCTGTTCGCGCTCGTCATTGCCACCGCCCATGCCGTTGATGCGGCTCTTGCCGATGGCGTCAAGCTCATCTATGAAAACAATACACGGCGCTTTTTCCCTTGCCTGCTTGAACAGATCCCGGACCCTGGCCGCGCCTACGCCCACAAACATCTCCACGAATTCAGCGCCACTCATGCGGAAGAATGGCACTCCCGCCTCACCAGCCACTGCCCGGGCCAGGAGGGTCTTGCCGGTACCCGGAGGCCCCAGCAGGAGCACACCCTTGGGTATCTTGCCGCCGATATCGGTATACTTCTTCGGGCTTTTAAGGAAGTCAACGACTTCCACCAACTCTTCCTTGGCCTCGTCTACGCCAGCCACATCAAGGAAGCGGGTTTTTACATCTCCCTCGGCGACGATGACATTCTTGTTCTGTCCGACCGACAGGACGTTGGATCCCATGCCGGACATACGCTTCTGCAGGAAGTGCCAGAGGGCAAACATGAAGCCTATCGGAATGAGCCAGTTGAGCACAAAGGCGAGCAGGGCGTTGCCTTCCATCGGCATTGCGGAATACGTCACACCCTTTTCATCAAGGAGCTTGGTGAACTCGGGATCATAGACAGGAACAGTCTTGTAGGTGGTCCTGCCCGATGAGGCCATTGGCCTGCCATCGGTTGGGAGGGTCGGGGCATTCGTGTAGCCGGTGTAGTAGTTCTTGTCCATCTCGATGCGCACGATGAGGTTCTGTGCCACCATGTCCTTGAACTCGCTGTAGGGTACCACCGAGCTGTCGGCCGAAACCAGCAGCCAGTTGAACATGCTTATCGATATGATCGCTACAAAAATGTAAACAATTGAATTTTTCCAGCCATCCATTGGCGGCAACGGACCACCACCAAGCGGTTTTTTCTTCTTCTTGGAGTTCCAGGAGTCATTCTTTCGGGGCATTGCTTCCTCCGCTTACTAATGTACGGAATTCCAGAGCTTTCGGCCACATCAAGCCAGCAGGAGAACTGCAGGGATTGAAGTCTTCCACCTGGTGCCCCATTGATTGCGATTTTCCTTGACCACCCGATGGCCTTTTTAGTACATTTCGGTCGTCAATCCATCTACATTCTTATACCAATTTCAGGAGGAATACGACATGAAGGTTAGCCCATTGGGAGATCGCGTACTTATCAAGGTCCAGGAAGGCGACAGCAAGAGCGCCGGTGGCATCATCATCCCCCAGACCGCCCAGGAGAAGACCCAGACCGGCGTTGTTGTTGCCAATGGAACAGACACCGAAGTCATCAAGGTCAAGGTCGGTGATAAAGTGATGTACGACAAGTACGCTGGAACCCAGATCAAGATTGACGGGAACGAGCATCTGATCGTGAAGTTCTCCGACATTCTGGCTGTCATAGAATAACCCGGCAAGTCATAAAACGATGACGGCCGCCTTTCCATTCCGGAAGGGCGGCCGTTTCAATTGCAGCGGATCAGCCGGCACCAGGCCGGTCTCAGCCGGTTACCAGGCCGGTCTCAGCCGGTTACCAGGCCGGTCTCAGCCGGTTATCAGTTCCAGCAGTTCTTCTGGGCTTCCCGCTTCAACTACCCTGGCACGCCGTGCCTCGTCCTTGAACAGCTGGCTTACCTCGGCAAGGAACTGCAGGTGGGGGCCGGTCTTTTCCGGTGGAGACAGGGTCATGATGAAGATCCTGGCCGGCTCGCCGTCCAGGGAATCGAAGGGTATCGGCCTCTCTGATACGCCGACACAGGCCACAAGTTTTTCTACGGTCGATGTCTTGCCGTGAGGTATGGCTATGCCGAATTTCATGCCCGTAGAGAGGCGGTTTTCCCGTTCCATGATGGCGGCCCGGGCTGCCTGGATATCAGTTATGGATCCTGCTTCGTGAAGGATACCTATGAGTTCGTCCAGTATGCCTTGCTTGTCAATGGACCTGAGGCCTATCTTGACCGTTTTGGTGGATAGAATTGTGCTGAGATTCATGGGCTGATCTTAAAGCCCGGACCGGTAAAAGTCAATCTTGCGTCTAGATGAAGTGGCGGGCGGTTTTTTCCACCGACATTCCTTCGTGCCCGGCAAGCAAGGTTGTGATGATACCCTGCACTCCAACGTCCAGGAAGGCTCCCATTGCCATCAGGGGAAAGGCCACGGGTACGACGAGGATATAGCCGGATTCAAAGCCTCGGCCATAGGCGGCACACAGGAAGGCGATGGCACTCAGGGGCCCCAAGCCAGGAGCCGCGCCAAGCAGAAGTGCGCTGGCGGGGATGAAGAGCAGCATCCATCCTATCGTGCTGGATCCTATGCCCAGGCTTGAGTACGAGCTGAGTATGACGATGAAAACGGTGGCACTCACCATGGCCGTGCCGGCCCTGCCGAAGGTCATGGCCAGAGGCAAGCTCACGGTACTTGATCTGCGTCGGACTCCAAGGCTCTCCTTGAGGTGCTTGAGGAGTATTCCCGCAGGAATGGCTGTGTGTCCGGTTATGGCTCCAGCCAGGGATGGTGCAAGCACGCCATACAGGAGCTTGAATGGATTTTTCCGGCCGTTGGCAAGATAGATTGCCAGTGGCAGAATTATAACCACCACGATGGCTACCTCGATTCCAAGGATTGCCAGCATCCTGCCAAAGATGGCCAGTCTGGCGGTTCTGGTTATGGAGATGGTTCTGGCAACGCTTATCAGGATGAGCGGGAGGGGCAGGATCTCGACGAAGAAGCTGTTGATTTGCCAGGAAATTCGTGAAATGGAGTCAAAAAGGGTCAGCGTTGCCTTCGTGGCGCTGCGATCGAAGGACAGGGCCATGCCGATCATGGTGCCAAGCAGGGCCAGGGGTAGAATGAAATCGATGGACTGCAGTGTCTGCATGGGGTTTGCGGGAAGCAAAGCCAGTGAAATTTCCCGGATGGTGGGAACCGGATCCACGGCAAAGGAGGCATCGGTACTCAGCGGAATCCTGCCCGGTGACAGGAGCAGACCACCGGCGATGCCTATGATGGTCAGGATGAAAACAGCCAGGACCGAGTAGCCTATGGCCCGTGCCCCGGTGCGCAGCAGTTTCTTGTCTTCCAGTAATTCATGCACTGCAATGGGCATTGAGAAAAAAAGTATAGGCAACAGCATGTAACGGCCAAGGTTCATGCTGATCAGAGTAAGTACATCCAGAATGCCCATGGATCCCGCGAGGGGAGCTACGAGTCCCAGAGCCACACCCAGAATGGCGGCTATCAGGTATTTAAGCCATATCTTCATGGCCGGAGCATACCTGAGGGCCTCCATACCGTCAAGGCGGCCGCAGACGCAGGATATAAACAACAAACAAGCCCCAGCTTGCGCCAGGGCTTATCTGTATTCAGTACAAGTACTTATAAAATGACCCGGACAGGAATCGAACCTGCGACCTGCTGCTTAGGAGGCAGCCGCTCTATCCAACTGAGCTACCGAGTCACATCGGCAGACATACTAGAGTGAAGGGGAGGGGATTGTCAACGGATTCAGCCTGCCTGAGCAGCCGGGAATCAGTTGTCGCTGCCAGGCAGTTTCCTGTGCTCCTCGGCTTCCTCGGCAAGGCGCTCCAGCTCCTCGAAGGGGTCCCGGGTGGCTTCGTCGTAGCCGGTTTTCAGATCGTCAAGGTAGCCGGCCATCTCGTCAGCCTTGCGCCTGATGGACTGTATGGCCTGGTCATCTGCGGCTTCGGGCATGGCCTTCATCCTGGCCAGGTCAATCTTCAGCTGTTTGAGGGAGTTCACCGACGAGCCTAGCCTCAGCCTCAGTATCTCGCGCTGGTCCTGAAGGTCCTTGTATGCCTTCTCCTGACGTTCCACCTCGGCGATGGAGCGGCGGTACTCCTCCTTGAGGGCTCCGCTGCCCACGGCCTCCATCTTAGCCTGCAGGCTCTCCCGGTCTTTGCGCAGATCGGCCACGGGTATGGAGTTCACCAGGCCGTCTATCTCGTTTACCGAGTGGGTCAGGAGTTTTACCTGTTCAACGTAGCGGTCAAGGGTCGGAATCATGTCCTTGCCGAATTCGTCCGTACCCTTGCCCTTCCTGATTTCCTTCACCAGATCATCCCTGGCCGCGGCTGCTTCGGCATAGATGGATGCGTAGGGGCCTGCTCCACGCACGGCCTCGTTGCGGCCTTTGCCTGCCCGGAACAGTTCCTTCCAGGAGTCCACGCCAAGCAGTCGGAACAGTTTCTTTTCCAGACCCCGTTTTGTAACCGGAAAGGAGGCTAGGTGGCCCAGGAAACTCAGGGCCATGATACCCGATGGAATAGCCGCCCAGAAGAAGCCCGGGGAGGTCAGAAAATTTATGGTGAACAGCAGGGGAGGCACGGACAGCATGCTGGCGGTGTGCATGGCCATGCTGTCTTTTACCCGGTTCAGCTTCTTGTAAGTGTCCAGGGCTTCGGCCTCCATGGCCGGCATGCGCTCCAGTTCAGCTACCTTGGACCTGCCACGGACCATAGCGAAGAAGTTGCTCACCACGCCTGTTCCCCAGGCCACGCTGACAATGGCGGCCCAGTTGAAACCGGGAGAAAAGGTGAGGTTGATGTACCACAACAGGGCATTCACGCCTGCGAAGGAGATCAGGTTACCCACAAAACCGGATGAGGATTTCCTGGCCCTGTCTTCCACCTTGGTCTTGTAGCGGCCAAAATCGGTTTCCAGATCTTCCGAACCTGGTTTGAAGTAATCCGAACCTTTCAGCTCTGCATCCCACTTGCCGGTACCAACTTCTGCTGAATGGCGGCGCAGTTCTTCCTTTATGGCCTGCTTCTCGCTTGTGAAGCGAGGCTTGCCCGACATGTGATGTTCCAGGGAATCCACTGCACGGCTGGCGTGTCGTTCGATACGGGATGCAAGACCTTCCATTTTTCTGTCAAGGTTGCGTTCCCACTTGGCTGTCTGTTCCTGTCTGTAGTGACCTGTCCTGCCGCGGTCTTCCTGTTGTCTGGATTGTTCCTGCCAGTCGCCCACTTTTATTTCGATGGCCCTGGCTATGCTTTCAACCGCACGGCCGATGTCCCTGGCAAGATCCGGGACCTCTTCAGCAGGACCACTGGTCTGGCTGGATTGTCTGGTCTGGCTGGTCTGGTTGATCCGTTTAACCAGAATGCCTTTTTCGGCCATGGTGGCTATGACTTCCCGGGCTTCTACCCCGTACTCGCCATAGCGCTCCAGAGCTTCGGCAACAGTAAGGCGGCGGCCCATGGTTTTGGTGTCTTCAAGTATGGCCTTGCGGATGACATCCATGATGTCCTTTGCCGGATCCGTATCCGGATCGGTGGAGTGTTCCATGATTGAGCCCAGCATAAAGCAGACGAATCTCCGGGTCAACTGACCGGAAGTCTTTACCAGACCTGGCAAATGGGCTACTCTTTGTCCCATGACCTGAGCTTGATCGGTTTAACCGGTTTTACTGGAGGCCTCAGTGTTCGTGGAGAGTTCGTATGGATATTGACTATCGCAGAACAGCTTTTCTGGCAGTGGATGTCCAGAATGATTTCTGTCCCGGTGGAGCCTTGGCCATTGCCGATGGCGACGCGGTGGCGCCGGTTGTGAATCGTCTGGCGCCTTTGTTCCCGGTGCGGGTGGCAACCCAGGATTGGCATCCTGCAGGGCATGTCTCCTTTGCATCTGCTCACCCGGGCAAGTCACCCTACGACCCGGCAGAAACCGGACCCGATGGCAGGGCTGCTACCCTGTGGCCGGATCACTGCGTTCAGGACAGCCAGGGGGCGGCTTTTCACCCACGGCTGGATGAGAGACCCTTCAATTTTGTAGTCCGCAAAGGCTTCAGGCCGGATCTGGACAGCTATTCCGCTTTTTTCGAAAACGACGGCACTACACCGACTGGGCTTGACGGCCTTCTGCGGGGTCTGGGCGTGGACACGGTGGTGCTCGCCGGCCTTGCCTTCGACTACTGTGTATTCTTCAGTGCCATGGATGCCAAGCGCCTGGGCTACAGAGTCTTCGTCGTGGTGGACGCTACCAGGCCGGTTGATGCCCCTCCGGGCAATGCTGCGCGCACCGGGGAACAGATGCGGCAGGCTGGCGTCCAGCTCGTGCAGTCTTCGGAGCTCCTGGGATGAAGAACAGCGCGCTTTTTACCGATTTCTATGAACTGACCATGGCTCAGGGCTACTGGAAGCACGGCTTTGACAAAAAAGCGGTGTTTGATGTCTTCTTCAGGCGTCATCCATTCCAGGGCGGCTTTTCTGTCTTTGCCGGCCTTGATCCAGTGCTCGACACCCTTGAGAACCTGCGCTTTTCAGAGGATGATCTTGCGTGGCTTTCATCAAGGGGCGTCTTCGAGCCGGGATTCGTGGATTACCTGGCCGGGTTCCGTTTCAGGGGAGATGTCTGTGCGGTGCCGGAGGGAGAAGTAGTGTTCCCCCAGATACCGCTGCTGCGAATAGAGGCCGGGCTCATCGAGGCTCAGATAATAGAAGGCATGGTGTTGAACACCATCAATTTCCAGAGTCTCATAGCCACTAAGAGTGCCCGGGTGGCCCTGGCCGCCAAGGATCACCGGATCATGGAGTTTGGCCTGCGTCGTGCCCAGGGCTTTGATGGAGCCATGTCTGCCTCCAGGGCTGCCTTCATCGGAGGAGCCCATGGAACTTCCAACACTCTTGCCGGCCGTGTCTATGGCATACCGGTGATGGGAACCATGGCCCATAGCTGGGTCATGGCTTTTCCGGACGAACTCCAGTCCTTCGAGGCCTATTCGTCGATGTACCCCGATTCGACCGTGCTGCTTATCGATACCTACGACACTCTGGCCTCGGGCATCCACAATGCCATAACCGTGGGCAAGCGGCTGGTGGCTGCAGGCAAACGTTTCGGCGTGCGGCTTGACTCAGGCGACATGGACTACCTGTCCAGGGCCGTCCGGGCGGAACTTGATGCGGCAGGTTTGCAGGATGCCTTCATCGCTGTATCAAATGAACTTGACGAGGAGATAATCGAGCGCCTCGTGGCGGAAGGTGCTCCCATAGACACCTGGGGAGTGGGAACCCATATGGTAACGGGGGGGCGGGAATCGTCTTTTACCGGTGTGTACAAGCTGGCTGCGATTGAACGGGACGGCCGCATGGAACCAACCATGAAGTTTTCCGACAATCCAGACAAGGCCACCAATCCGGGAATAAAGGATGCCTACCGCGTCTTTGGCCCTTCCGGCATGGCCCTTGCCGATGTCATGACCCTGCGTGAGGAGCAGCTTCCCGAGGGGCAGCCCACAACCTTCTATCATCCATCCCTGGATACCAGGCGTTTCACCTACTCTCCCACTGGCGAGGTCAGACGCCTCCTTCAACCGGTGATGAAGGCAGGCAAACGCCTGAACCCTCCCCGCCCCCTCGAAGAGATACGGGAGTACAAGACAAGATCCATCGCAGCCTTTGATCATACCTATCTGCGTTTCCTGAACCCCCATGGGTACAAGGTTTCGATCAGCGCATCCCTGCGGCAACTGAAGCTGGATCTCCTGGAGCGGTTCAGACTGCCCAATGGCAGTGCCCTTCCCAAACCACCGGCTTGATTTTTCCTCTGATAAAAGTTGGCCAGCCATTCTTGTAAGACCGGTTGGTTCGGCTTATCCTGTATCATCAGCAAGGACGGCCGCCTGGACGGTACGCCTGCTCTGGAGGTTGTATGGCGGATACCAACTTTGCCGGGCCGTTTTTCACGGCTGCGGGAGAGGTTTTCGAGCAGATGTTCGGACTGACTGCGAAGTCCGGCAAACCACGGGAACTCGCGGGTTCGGAAGACCATGATTGGGGCATCTCGGGTATTCTGGGCCTTGCTGGCCAGGCCCAGGGCATCATCTCACTCAGGCTTCCCTTGGCACTGGCTGAAAGTTTGCTGTCCTTGTCAGGAGTGGAGACCGCTTCCGAGAAGGAACGCATGGCAACCATGGCTGGGCTGGTTTCAGAGTTGACCAATATCATAGCCGGCAATGCGGTGAGCAGTTTCACCGATCTGAATCTTGATATCTCTCCTCCTGTAGTGATCAAGGGTGTGAACCACCAGATAACCTGGCCCAAGATAGCTCCGGTGATTGCCACGCGGTTCGAAACCGGCAAGGGAGCCTTTGAATTGTGTGTATGCTTCAAGCCTGCTTGACAGCCTTTTGCTGTTTTGGTATAAGTTACTCCAATGAGTAACATACAGTCCGTACAGCACAGCCATTTCCATCATCACGGCCACACAGACGCGGTCGCGTTGATCGTCATGGCATAGCCCCGTACGGGCATACCGGAAACGACGCGCCGACCGCCAGGGTCGGCGTTTCTGTTACCGGGGCTTCTTTCCGGAAACACCACGCCGACCTGCAGGGGTCGGCGTTTTTCTTGAAAGGAGCTTTTATGGATTCGATGCTGACTGGTTCCGATCGCCCGGCTACGGGTTCTTCCATTGCAAAACAGGCTCAGGATACAGCACTCCGTGCTGCAGACGAGGTTGCTTCCCTGGTACGTCTTGGCCTGCCCAAGGGCAGGATGCAGTCCGGTGTCCTGCGCCTGATGACCGAGGCCGGTATGGACATGGCGGTGACCGAACGGGATTACCGACCCTCAGGCCAGGTCTATGGCCTTGACGTGAAGGTCCTCAAGCCCCAGAACATCGTGGAGATGCTGGAGGCAGGCAGCCGTGATCTTGGCTTTGCAGGAGCAGACTGGGTGGCGGAGCTCGGTGTCGACCTCGTGGAAATCCTGGACACAGGCCTTGACCCGGTGCACATCGTGGCCGCAGCCCCGGTGGCCATCCTCGAGAACGGCAAGCTTCCGGAGAAGCACCTGGTCGTAGCCAGCGAATACACCTCGATCACCAAGGCCTGGATACAGAAGCGCGGTCTGGATGCCAGCTTTGTCCGTTCATACGGAGCCACCGAGGTCTTCCCGCCCGAGGATGCGGATTGCATCGTTGACAACAGCGCCACCGGCTCAACCCTCAGGGCCAACGGGCTGGCTATTGTGGACGACCTCATGCACAGCACCACAAGGCTCTATGCAAACCCACGGGCCCTCGAGGATCCGGTCAAGCGTGAACGCATTGAATGGTTCACCCTGCTCTGTGAAAGCGTGCTGAACGCCCGCAGAAGGGTCATGCTGGAGGTGAACATAGACGCCGCCCGCCTGGATTCCCTCATCGAAATACTCCCGGCCATGAAGGAGCCCACGGTATCCCGCCTGATGGGAGACTCTGGTTACGCCGTAAAGGTGGCAGCTCCACGGTCTTCTCTGCACAGCCTGATACCCGCCATACGCGCCCGGGGCGGTACCGGTATCATCATCACACAGCCCAGCCAGATAGTACCGTAAGGGGGTAGTCATGAACGCTTCAGAATCCACCGGGGCACAGGGCAGCATCACCGCACGCACCGCACCGCGTCCCTTTGACCTGGATATGGCTGTTGCCTATGTACCGAGGCGCCGCAACCCGGCCATAGACCTGTACCTTGATGCCAACGAGGGCCGGCCCTCTCCGGCAACCCTGGCTGCCATCATACAGGACATTGCCGCCGGCTCGGTTGGCCGGTATCCCTCCTTTGCCGACCTTGAACTTGCCATTGCGCAGAAATGGGATGTAGATCCCGCCAGGGTCCTGGTCACCGCCGGCGGGGACGAGTCCATAGCCAGGGTGTGCGCCGCCAGGCTGGTTGCCGGCTCCAGGGCCATAGTCTATGAACCGGCCTTCGAGATGTTCGGCGCCTATGCCCGAGGGCGTGGAGCGGACGTACTGGGCCTGTCATGGACGGATGCCTTTCCGCTGGCAGAAAGCCTTGAACAGATACGGAACAACCCTGCTGTGAGCCTGGTCTGCCTGGCCAGCCCGGCAAATCCACTGGGACTGGTCGCTACCCGCGCCGAGGTCATGGCCCTGGCCGATGCCTGCGCGTCAACAGGAACGGGCTTCCTCTTCGATGCTGCGTATCAGGAGTTTGCCACCGATGATCCAACTCCGGCACTTCTGGCCCGGGGAGATGCGTACGTGACCAGGACTTTTTCCAAGGCCTATGGCCTGGCAGGCTTGCGGATGGGCTATGTCATATCGCCGAACGCTGCCGAAGCCGGGCTTCTGCGTTCCCTGGGTTCGCCGTATCCCAGTTCAGGTCTCGGCGCTCATGCTGCCCTGACAGCCCTGGCCGACATTGCCGGGCTTGAGGCAGCCATCAGCAGGGTAAAGGTCGAGAGGGCCGCCCTGACAGCCGCGCTGAAGGCTCGGGGATTGTCCCCTTCCGCATCGGAGGCCAATTTCGTGTTCTTCAGGGCTGGCACCGTACTGGATGCCTGCGGCGGAGCTGCCGGTTTCGCCGCAGCCATGGCCGGACGCGGAATCGCCGTGCGATCCTTTGCCAACAGGCCCGGGCTTCAGGACGGCATCCGCATCTCCTGCCCCGGAGATGAAGCTGCCTTCAAGAGGGTTTTGGCTGCCATCGATGCCATTCTGCCGATAGCCGGCAAAGGAGCCGCATCATGAAACGGAGCGCAAAGATCGAACGGGCCACCAAGGAAACCAGGATCAGCCTGGAACTAACCCTGCCCGGCGAACCGGGTCTGGAGGTGAAGATCGATACCGGGCTGCCCTTCCTGGACCACCTGCTGTCCAGCCTGGCCTTCTATGCCGGCCTGGGTCTGATCCTGAAGTGCGAGGGAGATTTGCAGGTTGACGATCATCACAGCGCCGAGGATTGCGCCATCACCCTTGGCCTTGCCCTGCGTGATGCCCTGGGTGACAGGGCCGGCATCTGCCGTTTCGGCAGTGCCTACGCTCCCCTGGACGAGGCCCTGGCCCGGGCAGTGGTGGATATATCCGGCCGGGCGTACTCTGTGGTCGACCTTGGCCTGAAACGTGAGAGCATAGGCACCTTGGCCTGCGAGAACATCAGCCACTTCGTAGCCAGCCTGGCAACGTCCTCCCTGACCTGCATACACCTGGATGTGATACGGGGCGACAATGACCACCACCGGGCAGAGGCGGCCTTCAAGGCCCTCGGTCTGGCTTTTGGCCAGGCTCTGTCCCTGGGCCGCCCGGGGATTCCCAGCCTCAAGGGCAGCCTTGGCGAAAGGGGCGTCTGATGAGCGCGAAACCTAGAGTGGCAGTAGCCGATACCGGCAGGTGCAATCTGGCCAGCATGATGGCAGCTCTGCAGCGGAACGGGGCCGATCCGTATGTATGCGCGGACCCCCAGGGCATTGTGGATGCCGACTATGCCGTACTCCCCGGGGTCGGTGCCTTCGGGCCGGTGGCCGAGCGCCTGCGGATCAGCGGCCTCGGGCCGGCCTTTGCCAACCGGATCCGTGCAGAAAAACCAACCCTCGCGGTTTGCCTGGGCATGCAGCTGATATTCGAGGGCAGCGAGGAGTCACCCGGCGAGCCTGGCATAGGAGCCCTTCCGGGCACCTTCAAGGCCTTTGGTCCCGAGGTTCGCAGCCCCCTGTTCGGCTGGAACCTGGTTTCCGGTGCCGGAAGCTTCCTGTCAGAACCGGGCTGGGCATATTTTGCCCACTCCTACCGGCTTGAAGAGGTTCCACCGGGCTGGAAGGCTGCCAGCTCCGAATATGGCGGATCCTACGCCTCGGCTCTGGAGAAGGGGCCCATGCTGCTGTGCCAGTTCCATCCCGAACTGTCCGGCGACTGGGGCGGCCGCCTCCTGTCCCGCTGGCTTGGTACCGAGCCGGGAACAGCCCGGGGGCAGACCCCAGGTGGATCAGCTGGTGCAATGGGAAGGTCATCGGACGGCCAGGCCGGCGCTCAGGGGCAGTCCCCGGGCGGGCCGGCCAAGCGCATCATCCCCTGCCTGGATGTTGACGGCGGCAGGGTGGTCAAGGGTGTGCGCTTCAAGGAACTGCGCGACATGGGAGATCCGGCCGAACTGGCAGCCCGTTACGAGCGGGAGGGAGCTGACGAGCTGGTGATCCTCGATATCACTGCGGGCATACGGGGAGTAAACACGGCGGCCGATGTGGTACGATCGGTCAGGGCGGTGATGGGCATTCCGCTCTGTGTAGGCGGCGGCATCCGCAGTATAGCTGACGCCGAGCGCCTGCTGGCTGCGGGGGCAGACAAGGTGTCCATCAACAGCAGGGCCTACCGGGACCCTGAGCTGGTTTCGGCCATCGCCAGGGAGTTCGGCAGCCAGTGCTGCGTGGTGGCAGTGGATGCTGCCCGGGGCCCCGACGGGGTTCCTATGGTGGTGCTGGATGCTGGACACTCGGTGATGGACGAGTCCGTATACAGCTGGATAGCCCGGGCGGCCGAGCTCGGCGCCGGCGAGATACTGCTTACCAGCAGGGACCGTGACGGCACCGGCAGCGGCTACGACCACGACCTGCTCAGGGAGGCCGTACGCGCGGCCCCGGGCATCCCGGTGATAGCCTCCGGCGGTGCTTCAACGCCTGAGCAGATACTGGGCGGGTTTACGGCAGGAGCTGATGCAGCCCTGCTGGCGGGAGCCCTCCACGACGGGCGGCTGAGCATCGGCGAGATAAAGGATTATGTGCGCCGCAGTGGCGTGGAGGTACGTATATGCTGATTCCTTCTATAGACATCATGGGTGGACGGGCAGTGCAGCTGGTCAATGGCGAACGCTTCGAGCTGGACGGCGGAGACCCCATGGAGCTGGCTGCCCGCTTCTCGATACTGGGCGACATAGCCGTGGTCGATCTTGACGCGGCCCTTGGCAAGGGTGACAACCGGGAACTCATCCTCAGGATGATCCGCCGGTATCCCTGCCTGGTAGGCGGCGGCATACGCGATGCGACCACTGCCACCCGCTACCTGGACGGGGGTGCCCGGGCAGTGATGATAGGTACAAAAGCCAATCCCGAGTTCCTGTCGGCCTTCCCGCCGGACCGTCTCATAGCCGCCCTGGATGCCAGGAACGGAAAAGTGATGACCGATGGCTGGCGCAACGCCACCACCCTGGAACCAGGCGACCGGGCCGTCGAACTGGCCCCCTACGTGGGAGGCTTTCTTTTCACGGTGATAGAGCGTGAAGGAGAGATGCGCGGGGCCGACCTCGAGGCTGCAGCCAGGTTCTCGGAAAAGCTGCGTGAGGCAGGCTTCAAGGGGACCATAACCCTGGCTGGCGGGGTGACGACGCCTGCCGAAGTGGCCTCCCTGGATGCCCTCGGTGTGGATGCCCAGGTTGGCATGGCCTTGTACAAGGGAGTGCTTGACCCTGCACAGGCCATGGCTGCCTGCCTGAGCTCGGATAGGGCAGACGGGCTCTGGCCCACGGTGGTCTGCGACGAGGACGGTGTAGCCCTCGGGCTTGTCTATTCGGATGCCGAGAGCCTTGGCGTGGCTATAGCCGAGGCAGCCGGGGTGTACAAGTCCCGGACCCGCGGCCTCTGGCGCAAGGGCGCTTCAAGTGGCGATAGTCAGACCTTGCTCCGCATCGATGTGGACTGTGACCGCGATGCCCTGCGCTTTACCGTGCGCCTGAACAAAGGCAGCTTCTGCCACCGCGGCAGCCGTTCCTGTTTCAGCCGCCCGGGACCCGATGGTCCCGGTGGCGACGACCGCGGTTTCAGCCTGCTGGATCGTACCGTGGCATCCCGGCTGGCGGCGGTACAGTCAGGCGAGGCTCCGGCCGGTTCGTATACCGCCCGGCTGTTTACCGAAGAAGGCCTGTTGCCGGCCAAGCTGGCCGAGGAGGCCGCGGAACTGGCCGAGGCCAGAGGAGCCGAGCGGGCCTCCGAGGAGGCAGCTGATCTCCTGTACTTCACTGCTGTCGCGCTTGCAAAGCAGGGTTCTACACTTGCCGAGGCAGCCCGGGTACTGGATCTACGCGCCATGCGCCTGACCAGGCGGCCGGGCAATGCCAAGGCTGCCTATTTGGGCAACGGGGAGGCCGCGTGGAAAACCAGTATCCACTGAAGAGGGTAGGCCTGGACGGCATAGGCCGCTCGGGCAGGCCCGCTGATGATCTTGGTGTGGAAACCAGGGCACGGGAAATAATGGACCGTGTCCGGGACGGCGGTGAACCGGCCCTGCTGAGACTGGCCTTGGAGCTGGATCGCTCCGACGGCCGCCTGTGGTACGGCCCGGAGGATTTTGCTGGCGCCCTGTCGTCCATAAGTGCTGACCAGCGTGGCGCTCTGGAGCGTGCTTCCGACCGGATACAGGCCTTTGCCAAAGCCCAGCTGGCCAGCCTCTCCGCCTTGGAAATGCCGGTGCCCGGTGGCAGGGCAGGGCACCAGGTGCTGCCGGTAGAGCGGGCAGGCTGTTATGTGCCCGGCGGTCGTTATCCCCTGCCGTCCACTGTGCTGATGACAGCCGGCGTAGCAAGGGTGGCCGGAGTCCAGCATGTGGCTGTGGCCTGCCCCAGCCCCCAGCCCATCATCCTGGCCGCCTGTGCCGTGGTCGGTGTGGACCTGCTACTTGCAGCCGGCGGTGCCCAGGCGATTGCGGCCCTGACCTGGGGCTGTGGCCAGCTGGCCCCCCGGGATGTGGTGGTAGGACCTGGAAACCGCTATGTGGCCGCCGCCAAGCGCCTGGCCCAGTCCGTGGTCCGCACCGACCCGCCTGCAGGCCCCAGCGAGTTGCTGGTTTTGGCCGACGACAGTGCCGACCCATCCGCCGTGGCCTGGGATCTGCTTGCCCAGGCAGAACATGATCCTGATGCCGTCCCTGCCCTGGCAGCCCTCTCGGAGGCTTTCATGGCAAAGGTGGAATCTGCTCTGGCTGTAAATCTGGCTCATATGCCGGCGGCTTCGGCTGAAATTGCCAAAGTTGCCCTGGACAACGGCTGGGCCTTCGTGGCCGCCCACCCCGAAGAACTGGCCGAAGCAGCCAACCGCTTTGTACCCGAGCATCTGGAACTTGCCATGGCCGATCCCGACAGCATCCTGTCCCTGTGCCGCCATGCCGGAGCAGTCTTCATCGGTACGGGCTCTGCCGAAGCCTTCGGCGACTATGGCGCTGGCCCCAACCACACCCTGCCTACTTCGGGCCGGGCCCGGGGAGCCGGCGGCTTGTCTGTCTTCGACTTCCTGCGGATACGGACCTGGTTGCGGCTGGATGGCCGGAGTTCCGGTAAAATCGGTGATCAGGAGCTGGCTGGCAACGGGCTGGCAGCCTTGGCAGCTGATACCGCCATCCTGGCCCGCTCAGAAGGGCTTGAGGCGCATGCGAGATCGGCTCTGGCGAGGATATAGACAGCCGGAGAGCCTTGTTCGGATCATCCGGGTCGATTCTGGTTTCCTTGCCTCAGGTGCGATTAACTGCCACAATGATTGTATGCCGATCTGACCCGGCCTGAGGAGTCCAGTCTGTGTCCTGAAGGAGTTCCCATGCGTCCATCTAAGTTCTTGCTGGCCACAAGCCTGCTGTTCCTGGTCCTCGCGTTATTCCCGGCGACTGTCTTTGCCCAGGATCCGGTACAGCTGGAACCTGGCCAGGCAGATCCTGCATTGGCCGCCGCCCTGGATGAGCAAGGTGTCATCTATTCCATCAACGATGAGGGTAACTTCATGGTGGTCTACCAGATGGATGCCGACGGGGAACGGTCCCAGCAGGTATTCATAGTCTCCCGGACTTCGGCGTACAGGAATGCTGAACTGCGCGAGATCTGGTCGGTTGCTGTTGTACTCAACGAGTATCCTGACGAGGAACTGATGTACTACCTGCTTACCGTCAATTCCGGCATCAAAGTCGGCTCGTGGGCGGTTGAGGAGTTTGATGACGAGTTGTGGATTCTTTATACTGTGAAGATACCTGTGGACATCGGTTCCGCGGCCCTCAAGGACCTCATTTATTTTGTGGCTGAAATTTGTGACGAACTGGAAGCAGAGCTGGTCGGTGACGATATCTACTGAGCCATCTGGCTCCTTGGGATCCCCGGTGTCATGGGGCTGCCGGTGAGAGCAAGCCCCTTCTCCTTTGTCCCTGATGCTTCGGATTCCAGCCGCCGCCTTGATGATCTGGTCATGGCCCGCCTGCCTGCGGTATTCCGGGAACTGGGCCTGGATGCAGTGGCTTCCAAGTCAAAACTCAGGCGCTTGATACTGGACGGGGCGGTGTCAGTTGGCGGCCGGCCGGTCCGTGTGCCGGCCCTCCATGTCAGATCCGGCACGGTCATCACCGTCTACCTCGATCCTACCCGTTTCGCGCCTGAAAAAACCCCGGGGGACAGTCCTAATGAAAGCACTGCAGCTACCATCCTGTACGAGGA
>JAVEXH010000319.1:0-4296 GCA_034004175.1 Spirochaetia bacterium | reverse complement strand
TTCTGCAATATTTTCAGTACATACGCCCTGGGGGCGTCACCAGCTTCGATGGCAGCCGTCCGGAGCACCGTCCACTCGTCAACAACCTCGGGCAGGACGCCTCGCTCACGGGAATAGCGTGCACCGTTGGGGGCTACCAGATCATCATCACCACCGGAGGCTCTCAGCAAGGCCACAGGATCTATATTGAAGGTACGGATGATCGATGGATACAGGGATCGGAAATCAAAAACAATGACACCCTCAAACAGGCCAGGACGGGGAACAAGTATCAGGCCGCCTGCCGATCCACTGACCCGCGGACCAGATGGAACCACCGGCAGTATGCCGCGCCTACGCAAGGCAAAACCATACACCTGTTCAAAAGCAGGCACACTGGTCCAGGCCCGCTCAAGATCAAGGCCTGTCAGTACCGACCGAAGCTTTGTCAGCTCCCCGAGCCCTGTCTTCTCGAGTATGGCCAGCGGCAATTCGGCATCCCGCAGACAATACGCTGCATACAAAGCAGGATCGTCAACACGGAGCGCCTCCAGCTCATCCAGCTTTTCAGGCCCCCGTGAGGCCAGCAGCTTGCCTTCCCCCAGCACTCCTCTGGCAACGGTCTCCAGCCGCTGGTCCTCGAAACGCTCCGGCCCGGAGCGCATCACCTTCATGGCATCCACGCAGCGCCTGCCTTCCAGTATTGCCAGAGTGCGTAGGCCGGGGCTCTCCAGTATCCGCAGGGATGCATCGCTGCGACCGGCATCGAACGGCACACCGAGTGCCCGCGAGCGCTCGGCTATCACCCGAAGGTCAAAATCAACCACGTTCCAGCCGGTTATCACATCCGGATCCAGGTTGACGATCCGGTCGCGCATGGCCTCCAGCAAGTCCCGTTCATTGGCCAGGGACACCGCAGCTTTGACAGGACCAGGGGAAACGACAAACACCACCCGTTCGTTTCCCATCATCATACCGCAGGCGGAAACCTCGCCGTTCCTGGTCGTTTCGATATCCATGGACAACCAGCGCAGAGGCGCCTGTTCTCCTGCAACCGAAGGCCTTGCCACCGGGTTGTGGAAAACCAGGTCGACCCGCCTGCCTGGCCTGGTCTCGCCTTCCAGCGCAATTCCTGCCTTGATGTTCCGTTCGGCAAGGAACTGTGCCGAGGGTCTTTCAGCCTGGCCATGGACAGCAATTCCATGCTCCGCAAGCAGCGTGGCCAGAGCGGCCCGGCGCGGGTCGCTCACCCGCAGCAGGGCACACGGATCTCCCAGCGGCAGTCTCATGTCTGAGATTTCAGTATGAACCAGTATTTGCGCACCAGTTGCAAGATCCAAAGCCTGTTCCAGCCTGCCTTCGGGTATATACAGCGCAGGGGTGAAATCGTCTACAGCAACTGCAAAGGATCTTCCGTCGACGGCTCTCCCGGACAGGAAGATCCTGCCAGTCCGGAACTCGGTCCAGCTGTGGACGATGAAACCTTCAAGCTTATCCATGATGCCCAGGTACCGTTGATGGTTTGATAGCCCTGCTGCCTTCATGATCAGCCATTGAGGGGTAGCAACCAGCCTATCAAGTCCTGCATCTGCCTGGCTGTGGCAAGACAGGATTCTACGAGCCCAGGCCTGCCCAGCTCATCCGGGCCCAGGTCAAGTCCAACGCCCAGGGCTCCCTGGCGCAGCAAGCCTCCCCTCGGATGGTCCGCTGGATATTCCCTGGGAACCCGCTTGTATTGCGGATCTTCCATCAGCCGCAGCCCCTGGTCATCCAGCTTCGACAGGATTGCTTCCAGGGCTGGACCCGTACGTTTGTGGTCAACAGCCTGTCGGTAGCGTTCCAGGACCTCCGGAGGGAAAACATGCTGGCCCCCATAGAAAAAGGCCTGCCGCGCTTCGATGTGTAAGTAGAAAATGGGAACCTCTACCTTCTTGCCTGGCATCAGGGGGAAGATGATCCCGAGGTTTTCCTTGTACGGTCGTTTGTCACGGGCAAAGCGGACATCGCGATGGATGCGCATGAGCGAACCTGCACCATTGCGCCGGGTATCAAAGATCACCGAGGAGTAGTCCTTGGCAAGAAGCGGCCCCAGAGTCAGGATGAAAGACTCGGCAGGCTCACGCAGTTCGGATTCGTAGCGCTCCTGGTTGTCCGTAAACCAGGCCTTGTTGTTGTTCAGTGACAGTTCATGCAGGAAATCTGTCGTTCCGGAACCAAAACCGGTGAATGCCATGGGTGCCTCCCTGTCATAGTAAATGATGGCGTTTCTTTGAGCAAGGCTGATTCTCGGGAAGGACTGCTTTGAAAACACTTATGGCTCCAACCAAAGCTGTCCGGTGTTGATCGATGATCCATTCCATGATTGCTGGGTTTACGTAAAGGGCGGCATCATATAGCATAGCTCCATGAGTAACGATGTCCGCTCCATCGCCCTTGACCCCAGCTGGCTGCAGCATCTTGAACCCGAGTTCCGCTCAGACTACATGATCAAGCTGCGCCGCTTCCTGCTTGAAGAAAAACATCGCGGTGCACGGATCTTCCCGCCGGGAAACCTCATATTCAACGCCCTCAACTCCACTCCTCTGGACATCGTAAAGGTGGTCATCCTGGGTCAGGATCCCTACCATGGGCCTGGCCAAGCCCACGGCCTGAGCTTTTCCGTGCTCCGGGGTGTGCCCGTCCCACCTTCGCTGCAGAACATCTACAAGGAACTGGAGAGCGATCTAGGCTTGATGCCCCCAGCCCATGGCGACCACAGCGGTTGGGCCAGGCAGGGCGTGCTGCTGCTGAATGCGGTACTCACCGTTGAGGCATACAAGGCCGGAAGCCACCAGGGTCAGGGCTGGGAACAGTTCACCGATCGTGTCGTGTCGGTGATCAACGAGAACAAAAACGGTGTGGTTTTCATGCTATGGGGCAGTTACGCCCAGAAGAAAGGCGCGGTCATAGACCGCAACAGGCACCTGGTGCTGACAGCACCCCACCCTTCCCCTTTGTCTGCATACCGTGGTTTTCTGGGCTGCCGGCATTTCTCGCAGTGCAATGAATACCTGCAAAGCAAGGGAAAGAACCCGGTGGACTGGCGAGTGGAGCCTTAGAGTACCGAAGTCCTGAATCCCTGCCTCCGGATGCAATCAAGACTGGCCAGCCTACCCAACCCGTATGGTCTGCTGCATGGATCCGGTTCTCAAGGTACCAGCCTTGGTAACACTACGAAGCTCCAACCTGTAAACCCCTGGTTCAATTCCTGGTGGTAGCTGAAGGATGATGGACCCAGGCTTTATGCTGATGTAGAATTCGCATCGGATGCCGGTGTCTCCGACTATACGTCCTCTTGCGGGCAGGAAGAATACACCACAGTGTTCATCCGCTGGATCAAAGCCGAGAGTCCTGCCTTTCAGCCGGCATATACAGCCCTGGTCAACTCTCACAACACCGTCACCAACAACCGAATTCAGTTCATCAGTCTTTTCAGCATGAATGCCATGCAGAGGAATAAATCGGGAAATACATGGTAGTCTCTTGCCGGCTTCGTCATCACGTTTGACAGTGACAGAGCGGATCATTACTTTCTCGGCACTTCGGTCCGGCCTGAAGCGCAGGCGGAAACCCTGTCCATTCGCAAACCGGTTTGGAATGAAAGGCTCTCCCTCACTATCCGCAGTACCCACAGCAGTCAAGTAGAAATCACCCAGCGGAGTCTTTACAAAATTGCCATCTGAAACAAGGCTGGAGATGGTTTCGGTAAGCAAGGTTACGACGGCTGCAATATCCGGTTTTGAGACCGTAGTACGGGCGGCAGACATGATTGCGATCAATTCATTACAATCAATGATCTTTTGATGCATGGTATGGAAGCGTAGGGAACGTTTCCCTCCTACCAGGGTATTTGCCCGGATTCCTATGGTAAGCGCCAAAACTGCTGCCTTTCAGTACCGCTTGCTGTAGTGGTGAAGGCCTGCAGTCCAGGAGTACTACCAATGAGTATCGGCACTATCACAGTCCAGCATCATGCACGTATGCAAACAGCTCCCACAAAACCATATGGATATTTCTGTCAGCACAACTAAAGAAAGTATCTAGCTGGTTACTCTCGGTATCTTGCCTGATACTTGTTGTATCTGGCTTGTTATGAAGTATATCTAGCTGGATACGGCATACATGCACAGCGAGAGCAGCGTGTCCACCATCGGCCACAACCCCACCGGCCTTATTCTCATTGGCATTCCATCCTTCATGGTGAATATATATCAGGAAGTATGCCAAAGAGTAAGGTCATGGGTACGGAAAATGACGACTACCCTTGCATGCTGTGGT
>JAVEXH010000318.1:0-4300 GCA_034004175.1 Spirochaetia bacterium | reverse complement strand
CCCCCCATATCCTGTCAGGGATCCATCAGCACCAATCACCCGGTGACAAGGCACTACTATCGCCAGTCGATTCTGTCCATTGGCCCGGGCTACGGCTCTTGTGGCCGTTGGTTTGCCTAATGATATTGCCTGTTCACCATAAGACCGTGTCTGACCATAGGGTATGTCCAGAAGGGATTTCCAGACTGCCTGCTGGAAATCCGTACCAGGTATTTCGAAGTCCAGATTGAAGGTTGTCAGATTCCCCTTGAAGTAGTCTGCGAGCTGCTCCTCGAGTTTTATGTGCAAAGGGTCCATTCCCAGACCGGATCTGGTGTTGAATAGTATTTCCAGTTTTTTTATTTCCGACTCCAGAGTCTTTTTGTCTGCGAAGTCCAGCAGGCACAGCCGCCCGCCATGTACTCCGGCAACCATAGGCCCCAGGGGTGTTTCCAGCCTGGATAACCAGAATACTGGATCGCCTGCGTTGATATTATCTTTTCCGCTGCTGGTCTTCATTTTTTTCTCCATCATCATGCCTGAATTGTACTGCTATCATACCGGTTCGTATAGGCATCCCAAGGAGCTCGTACAGGCATAATACTCTGATCGTACAACCGTATGGATGAGGGAGCAACCAGAAAACAGGCTATCCATGCTATACTCAGGTGCTGTCTGGTTCCAGGAGATAAAAATGAGTATTTTTTTGATCGCTCCGGTTGTGGCTGTTCTGGTAATCATGACCATCTGCCATACAACAAAAGGTGTTGTAAGTCCCGGTATTGGTCTTCTCCTGAAAGTGGCTTCTTTGCAGAGGCGTGAGTCCAGCAGGCAGAATGATGTCCTTGCCCGCCGGGCAGCCAACGAAGCGGAGATCCGGATCATTGACGGCAGACCTGATTTCAGGGACGGTGTACTCAGGGAAGACCTGGAGTTGAAACTGCCTGGCCGAAGTCTTCCCGCCCGGCTGTATCGTCCTGGTTCAGCGGATCCTCAGTACATCATAGTGTCGTATCACGGCGGGGGCTTTGTGGTTGGCAGCCTGGATACCAATGAACGGCTAGCCAGAGATCTGTGCCGGCAGACGAAGTCCATCGTTTTGTCCGTGGGTTACCGCCTGGCTCCGGAACATACCTTTCCTGCTGCCCATGATGATGCTGTAGATTCCTTGGTCTGGGTTCAGGATGCCCAGGCTGGTGGCCGGCTTCCCTCACTGCCGGTCTGGGTCTCCGGTGATTCGGCAGGAGCAAACCTGGCTGCGGCCGTATGCTTCATGGCCAGATCCCGCGGTGGACGGCAGCCCGCAGGGCAACTGCTTTTCTATCCCGTTACCGATGTTTTGCATATGGATACCGAGTCGTACCGCCTGTTTGGGACTGGCTATCTGTTGACCAGGGTCGATATGGAATGGTTCATCGACCAGTATCTGGAAAAAGATACCCAGCGATCTGACCCGAGGATATCGCCCCTGCTTGAAACTGACTTTGTCGGTCTGCCACCCGCTCTTGTTCTGACTGCCGGCAAGGATGTCCTCAGGGATGAGGGTGAGGCCTTTGCAGGACGCCTGAAGGATGCTGGAGTTGTGGTTGAACTTCACCGTTTTTCCGGAATGGTTCATGGTTTTGTGCAGATGCGTCGTTTCAGCCTGGCTGCATGGCGGATTCCAGGGTTTGCCAGGCGATTCATGCAGTCTCATACCTCCGTCCAAGCTTTACATCCCGGTCATCCCGGTACCTCATGATCATCATGACAAGGGAAATGGTTGTATATTGATATTGGCATATGCTATCATCCGTGCCTGTTCAGGAGGCCTTGGCATGGATGACACTGGTATGGAAAACATTGATCAAGGGGATGAAGGCCAGCAGTATGCCGGTCCCGTTCTCTATTACACCGATGCGGTCATCGATCACTTTTCCAATCCGCGCAATGTAGGAGAGCTTGCACCGGAGGAGACCAGCGGCTTTGCCACAGTCGGAGATCCTGGTTGCGGCGATGAAATGCAACTGTGGCTATCAGTCCGAGAGGGCCGGATAGCCAGGATAGCCTTCAAATCATATGGATGCCCGGGTGCCATATCCACAAGCAGCATGCTTACTGTACTCGCAGAGGGCAAGACTGTGGAAGAAGCAGGCCTGATCAGCGATGATGATGTTGTCGCCGCTCTTGGTGGCATACCGGAGAACAAGAAACACTGCTCACTTCTTGGAGTACAAGCATTGCAGGCCGCCCTTGAAGATTATGCCCGCAGGGCGGTGGGTTTGCAGCATCAACAAAGCTGAACGTGGCTGCTGATCACCTCCTGGTGACCATAGTGTCTACGTGACACCTTTTCTGCTTGCACCGGCAAATATCCTGCGGCCGCCAGAACTTATTTCCCGGAGTTTTCGCTGGATCCTGCTTCGATATTGGAAGCTCGAAGCAGGTCTTCAGTCCGGGCCAGTTCGGCTCGAAGGGCTGCAATGCGTGTCTCAAGGGCACTGCGGATGTTGGCACCTGCTGTCCGCTCGTCTACACCCTGGTACCCTGCGGCAAACCATCCGAGTCCGCGTCCCATGCCCTGGCCAGGACCCATGCCTCGGCCAGGACCGTAACTTGCCTCCCGACCCCGGCCAAAACCGCGGGCTGTTCCCATACCATAGCCAGGGGCATCAAAACGCGCGTTACCACCGCACCTGCCCATCCCCCGTCCTGTCATTGGCCCGTATCCTTCTGGGCCGGTTCCGTTCATTGCTGGCATGTCAGCCTCCTTGTAATTAGCTTATGCTCATAATAGAGTCTGGGTTAATATAAGCATTTGCTCATAACATGTCAACGCCCGGCACCCTCGGGGGTGTTCTCCTGACAGATCGTGGCAAGAATCTTCATAACCCTGGTGGGTTTGTCACAAACAAACCGGGCTGCCAAACTTGACAGCTGCCTGCATGTCTGTTTTGATTGAACCATGAACATCACCGCATTGATGGACGATTATTGTCCCAAAGCAGACCTGCATGGCGAACACGGGCTGGCATACTTCATCAAGACTCCGTCGGCATCGATCCTTTTTGACACTGGTCAGTCAGGAGCCTTCCTCGGGAACGCACACATCCTTTCTGTTGATCTGGCAGGACTGGATGCTGTAATCCTGAGTCATGGGCATTACGACCATACAAGCGGTCTGGCCGATCTGTACTCGGCCATAGCTCCGGCCCGGCCGGTGCTGTATGCCGGCAAAGGCTTCAGCATTCCCAAACAGGCCAGGCGGGAAACAGGCCTCGCCGAGATCGGCATCCCTGCCCGCTGCCTGGTAGCTCCTGTGCCGGCAGCCACAGAAGTGGATGCTGTATCGGAGGTGTTTCCCGGAATCTTCCTGATGCCCCGGGCCGAGAGGGTTGATGGCTCGGAATCCTTGCCGCGTTTCCGTATCCGCGTAGAAGGCGAAGACAGGATAGATGGGTTTGACGATGAACTGTCCCTCGTTGTGGATACGACCGAAGGTCTTGTTGTCATAACCGGTTGCGCACATCGCGGCATTCTGAACATAGCCGAAGCCGCCAGGAAGCGTTTTCCCGGCAGGCCGGTTTCAGCTCTTGTAGGTGGCTTTCATCTAGGAGACCTGCCCGATGAAACCCTTGACCGCGTGGCAGATGGCATTGCGGCTTTGTCACCGAAGCAGATATTCTGCGGCCACTGCACCGGCACCCGCGGCTTTGCGGCTATTTCAGCCAGGAACCGTGGGAACACCCAGTGGCTGGCGTGTGGAATGACGGTTGAAATCTAGAAGGGGCACATGCATGTGGAATATTGCAGCCGTCTTCATCGGTGGCGGGTTGGGGGCTGTCAGCCGGTTTCTCCTGTCTAGATTCATCTTTGCCCATGCCTTCATGCATTTCCCCCTGGGTACTCTCGTAGTGAATATCAGTGGAGCCTTGCTCATCGGGTTCATTTTTGCGCTTTTCGATGCGGCGGCCTCGTCTGTCATGCTCCGTTCGCTGGTAGTCATCGGTTTTCTGGGTGGCTATACCACTTTTTCAACCTATGCTCTTGAGACTGTGTTGCTTCTGCAACGGCACGAGTATGCCGCTGCGGGCATGAATCTGTTGTTGCACACAGTCACAGGACTGGTAGCCGTGGTAGCCGGTATGCTCGCTGCCACGGCGCTGAACACCTGGCTGCAGGGAGTCTTCCATGCATAGTGAGGCATAGTGATCCGCGGAATGGTCAGAGCAGTAAAATACCGGCATGCCGGTGGAGAGCATCAGCGCTTATCGGCCAGCCAACTGTTACGATTGCCTCAGTTTTCTTTTCAGACCAAAGCCCCGAATGCCAACCCCGCCAG
>JAVEXH010000317.1:0-4301 GCA_034004175.1 Spirochaetia bacterium | reverse complement strand
TGGTTCGGTACCGATCCGGGGGTAACACTCTATCCCGGCGCCCTGGGTGCCACCCCGGGGGAGCTTGAACTAAGGGTAAGCAGGGCCCATCCAACTCTCTCATCTGTTTCAGGCGACTGGGTGGACAGGATGTCCCGCCACCGGGATTTCAGCGGCATAGCCTGGGATGAAACCTATACGGTACCTGTTGCTACTCTGGACCAGTTGATAGCTACCCATGGTTTCCCTGCGTTTGTGAAGATCGATGTTGAAGGCTTCGAGCCCCAGGTCCTGGCAGGCCTTGCTCAGGCCCTGCCGGCCCTCAGCTTCGAGTTCCTGCCCCAAGGCCTGCAGGCCGCCTATGACTGCCTGGAACGCCTTGAGTCCCTGGGGGCGTATGAATACAACGTGTCCATGGTGGAGACCCTTCGTTTTGTGTTTGAACCCTGGGTCAACGCAGCCACGGTCAGGAACTTCATAAGCGGACCGGGCCCTGGCGGCCGTAGTGGAGACGTGTATGCCCGCCTCAGCAGGGTTTGATCCAGACCTGGTAGCGGTAGGAAAGTACACCCCTGGCCAGCAGGCGCTGGAGGGCTGTACCGCCTACAAGATTCTGGGCCCAGGGCCAGTTCCTGAAAAGCCGCAGTACAGGAATGAAGAAGGCTGCCAGCCTGTCACGGGGCCTGAACAGTCTCAGCAGGGGACTCAGATCCCGGTCTGCAAGGAGTTCAAGGCCGGCATCACGACAAAGTCCTGCCAGGGCTTCCCGGGAAGTCAGCCCGTAGGCATGCCAGCAACGCCTGAAGTCAGCCAGGTACCTGTCCACACGATCCCTGCCTCCAAGCTCGCGGTCCGCAGGATCCCGGCTCTCAGGATCCTGGCTCTCAGGAATCCTGTCCTCAAGGCCGGGTTGGGTCATGATCATATCATCACAGATGATCAGCCTGCCGCCGGGCTTCAAGGCTGCGGTGGCGTTGGCCAGGGTAGCCGGAAGATCCGGACTATGTATGAGGCTCTCGAGGGCCACTGCCAGGTCCTGGGGTGGCAAGCCGGCAAAGGTGGCCGGGTCGGTATAGTCGCCCTGCATCAAGCTGACCACACCATCAAAGCCCTGCCGGGCAACCAGGTGCTTCCCCAGCCTGGCCTGCTCTGCGGAGATGGTCAGGCCGGTTATCCGGAAGTCTGCAGGGACAGTCCCCTCAACCAGACCCTGGGCCAGGTACAGGCAGGTGCCACCGACACCACAGCCGAGGTCAAGGATGTTCCCGGCGCCGGTTTCCCTGGCCTGCTGAAGCATGAGGGCAGGGACATAGTCTGCAGCCTGGGCCGCGGTGGTAGTCCCGGGAGCCCAGATGCCGCGGTGGATGGAAAGGCTTCTGCCGCCTTCCCCGGCGGCCAGGAAACCCCTGGTGTTGCTGTCATAGTACCGCCCGACCGCTTGTCTGGCTGTATCCTTGACAACATCCGCAGCCGCAAGCTCCATGACGTCTGGCAATTGTTCCACCCTGGCCCCCTGTGGCAGATACTATGGCATGGACTGTGCGGGGCGGCAAGTTGATACGCAGGCGGCCCGGGACAAACCTGATGCTCCTTTTGCTTGGCAGCGGTGTTTCCACCTTCGGCAACGCCCTGGTGCTGGTGGCCCTGCTGGTGCACCTGGCGGGCTTCGCGGATTCCGCCAGCCTGATCGGCCTGGTCCAGGGCAGCGCCTACCTGCCCATGGCGCTGTTTTCATACGCTGCCGGTGTCTGGGTAGACAGGCACAGCCCACGGAGGGTCATGATCTGGACCGATGCCCTGCGCGGCCTGGCAATGATAGCCGGTGGGTGCCTCCTGACTGTTCTGCCTGGTACCGGGGCGGGTCTGGTGGTGCTCCTGCCCCTGGTTTTTGTGTTGGGAACCCTGCAGAGCCTTTTCATACCCGGCGTTGTCGTGCTCTGTGTGGATGTGGAGCACCAGTTTGCCTCCAATGGCCGCTTTGTCCGGGTGCTGGGCCTGCGGAACGCCGGCACCCATGGCGCAACCCTGGCCGGCAATGCCATAGGTGGCAGCCTGTATCTCCTGCTTGGCCTGCCAGCCCTGCTGGTGTACAGCGGCCTGGGCTTCATCCTGAGTGCCATCAGCGAGCTTCTCCTGCAGGAGTCACCCCGGACAGGGGCAGGCTCCAGTCCTTTGCCGCCACGCTTGGGGACACGGCTGGGGATGGAGACCCGGCAGGGGACAGATCCCAAGCCACGGTCCTCAGCCACATTTCCGGCTGAACTGCGGGCGGTTATCTGTACCCCGCCAGTGGACCTCTATCTGCTCGTGCAGGTGCTCATACCACTTCTGACCATGCTCCTGCCGTCCTTTATCGGCCAGGTTCTAGGGCTGCCGGCCCAGGCCCTGGGGCTGGTATTTGCCCTGCTGCTGGCCGGCAGTATTACCGCAGGACTGTCCTCAGGTCTGCGGAAACAATCCAGTCATCCCTACCTCCCTGGCCTCATGGCCGGGCTTCTGTTGGCTGCCATCGCCGTCCCGGGCAAGGCTCTTCCCTTGCCCCTGGGAGCCATCGGGCTGGCAGGACTCGGCTACTGTCTGGGAAGTCTGTACCTGCACAGCATAGAGGCAGTCCAGAATGCATCACTTCCGGGGCGCGGCGGCAGGGGCCATGGCATGCTGGAGAGTCTGTCGTCCATACTTACCCCTGCCTCGTATTTCATCGGTGCAGCCCTGCTTGGTTCCGGTATGCCGGGCGTGGGAAGGATATCAGCAAGCTTTCTGGTTGCCGGATTGGCGGGGACACTGGTGGTCTATTCCCTGGTGGCTGGTTTGCTCCACCCGATTCCAAGATCCTGAGCGGCCTCGGCCAATCGTCTGTCCCTGGTCCAGATCCTGCAAGGCCAGCTTGCCGCCGAGACCAGAATCTGGGTGTCTACCCATCCAAGGCCACGCTGATACAAACGGTGTCTTTCAATGAAAGCCAGAACTTTACGCTGTTCCGTTACATCCACCTGGGGTAGAAGCTCCAGCATGTGCAGGAACTCCGACCGGTTTTTTATCGATCCAAGGGCCAGTTCACCAAGGATCCATGGATGGCAGGCAACCATGCCTTCTTCAAGCAGGGAAGAAAGAGCTTCATCGGAACTGCGGAGGTGATCCACCCATACCGAAGTATCAACGAGTATCATCGGTTTCCGCCACCATGTCCGCATGGCGGTAGCGGCTCGGTGCGCTTGCATCGGGGTCTGTTCCGCCGAAGGCCACCAGGCGTTTGCATGCTTCACGGCTTATCAAGGCCTGCAGGCCTTCCCGTACCAGATCGCTGATCCGGTTTATGCCCGAAAGCCTGCGGGCTTGTTCAACCACGGCATCGGATAGTTCGAGTGTAGTTCTCATGCATATAAATATGGCATATGTATATGCATGAATCAAGCGTAGTCCCCAATTGGAACCATTCTTGTCAGAGTCAGCCAGCATCCTGTTTTTTTATCAATATTCATAACCAGTCTATGGCCTCAGAGCCGCGCTGGCTGAAGCACATCCAGCAGCAGCCGCGGGAATTCTTCCATGCCCCGGTGGGGCAAGGGCTCGTCATCGGGCACAATCCTCCCCTGGAAACCCTGTTCCAGCAAGGGCTTCAGCAGATCTGCATTGCCTGACAGCACATGCACTGGTACCGAAAAGCTGGACTCAGGCTCGGAGATGGGAATGCGTGGCTGGTGGTCACCCAGTATGACCACCAGGCTCATTGGATCCAGGTAGCGGTCCATGAACTCCCGTATGGTCTTCAGTTCATACTCGATGCTGAACAGGTAGCCCTCGGGGAACTCACCGCCCCAGAGCCAGTTGTTGTCGAAGTACCGCACATGAGCGTCATGGAAGATGCTGCCGTCTCCCAGGCTGTCCCAGTCTTCCACATATTCAGGCTGGGCTTCGAAGGGCACATGGGAATTGGAAAGCAGGTACCAGCCGAACACCGGTGCTTGAAGCCCGACGGTTTCCCCGGCAGCTTGCCGGGCTGGATTCCGGGTGAAAAGGTGCGGGACACGGTACAGCAGATACTGGTCCGGCATCCTGCCGAAGGTTATGAATGGCCCCCGGTAGCCGAAATCCTTTTCCAGCAGGTAGCTGTCAAACTCATGGATGGATTCCCATTCCGGGGTGGAATACTGGGTTCCCGATGCGGCCAGGATGCGGTGGTAGCCCAGTTCACTCAAGCGGTGGCTCAGGTTGCGGGATCCCGAAGCAAGATAGGCATCGTACTGTTCCTGGGTTTTCAGGCGGATGCCGGCCAGGAGTGTAGCATCAGCCAGCCAGCTGCGTCCCCCGAAGGCCGGGGA